>JAISMO010000148.1 GCA_031276675.1 Tannerella sp. | reverse complement strand
CCAGAGTGATGGAGTGAAAGGTGTTTCGGCCATGGCTCTGTTAAATCCGAACGACATTGAATCGATCGAAATCCTGAAAGACGCTTCCGCCACAGCCATCTATGGCAGCAGAGCTTCCGGCGGGGTTATTTTGGTGACGACCAAATCGAACAGGGGAAAACTGACCGGCTTGCAATTTTCATACGACGGCGGAGTATCTCAAATCCCATTCGCTCAAAACGATATTTTCATGGACTCCAAGACATGGTGGGAATACACGGATTTGCAGGCAAAAAACACCGGTTCCACACCGCCCAATCCCAACACCCTCCTGATGATCCAGTTTTGGGGCGAACGCCCGCCCACAAGCCGTGAAGAGGCGGAAAACACGAACACGGATCATTTGGGCGCCTTCACCCGGTCGGCGCTGTTTCATCAGTTCGGATTAACGGCTGGCAAGGGTTTTGAATCCGGGGGTGTGATGTTTTCTTTCAACTACCGCAATGAAGAAGGATTGATCCGAAACAACGACTTCGACCGTTTAACCAGCCGCCTGAGTTTTAATTTCAAGCCTTTACATTCGCTTGAAATGGGCACCAACAGTACCTTCACCTTTATGAAAACAAACGGTGTGCAGGCGCGTGCCGGCAAAGGCGGCGCAGGATGGGACAACTGGCAGCACACGCTGCCGTGGTACAAAATCTATGACGGCGAATCCCAGACAGGTTACTGGGCAGCCAACAGCGGATACAACCTGCGGGCGTCTACCGACCGGCAGCTGATTCGGAATGATGTGGATTCATACCGGAACATCCATCACTTTTTCACGCAATGGGATACGCCCGTGAACGGATTGAAGGTAAAAGGCGAAGTGGGAGTCGACCTGATTGTGACGAACAGTTCCTTCTGGCGTTCGGCGCTTTTGGTCTCCCAGGCTCCGTACATATCCAGGGCTTTTGAACAGTCCGTGACAAAGGCCAATTTCAATGCCGACGCCTATGCCGGCTACAATAAAACCTTTGGCATTAGCAACATCGACCTGACGGCAGGCTGGGAGACTTTCCGCAACTGGGATTACACCCGGTATGCGGAAGGACAGGATTTGCAGACCGCCTATCCGGAACTGAGAAATCCGTTGACCATGATTCAAATGGGTGGACGGCGCGGAGGCGATCAGTATCTGATGGGTTTTTTTGCCCGGGCAAACTACAAACTGTCCGACCGCTATATCCTGAATGCCAGTGTGCGCCGCGACGGTCATTCCGCTTTCGGCAAAGAGAATCGCTGGGCGACTTTTTTCGCCTGGGGCGCCGGATGGATTATTACGGACGAAGCATTCCTGAAAGATACGGACTGGCTGAATCTATTGAAACTGAGAGGCAGCTATGGCACTACGGGAAATACCAATGTCAGCCATTCCATGACTTACATGACGTGGGGACTGGATGTGAACAATATTTTCGGGGTCAACTATCCGGTCTCCGGATCCAGTACGGTGGGGCCGCTGGGCAGCAGCACCCTGAAATGGGAAACCACCGCGAATCTGGATGTGGGATTTGATTACGGACTGTTTGACAATCGCATCAACGGCTCGTTTGCATACTACACGCAGACGGTTTCCGACCTGATTTTGCAGGGCCATGTGCAGCCGTCCGTCGGATACAACAACAACCGGATTTATGAAAACGTCGGCGATTTGAGAAACTGGGGTTTTGAGTTTAATATTTCATCCGTCAATATTCAACACGGCGAATGGACCTGGAAAACGGATTTCAATATCAGTACCAACCGAAACAAAATTCTGACTTTGAATGCCAACGAAAAGGGTAAGGGAAATGAAGAATCCCAGCATATCCGAAAGGAAGGCGAGGCCCTGAACACATGGTATTTGTGCAACAATGCGGGCGTCGATCCCGAACGCGGCATCTACATGATTGAACAAAGAGATGCCGACCGCTGGAACAGTGAATACAAAACCGTTGCGACCGGCAAACTGATCCCGATGACCAACAACAACGTGGCCAACAATAAAATGATACAGCACGGCAAAACGCCCCTGCCCCTGTTTTACGGCGGTTTAACCAATACCTTTTACTATAGGGGATTTGACTTGAATATGCTGTTGAGTTTCGCCGGAGGTCACTATTTGCAGAATGTCCTTTACGCTGCCTGCGATCAGATGAGCAGCGAAAACAACAGCATCAGGGATATGGCGGGCAAAAGCTGGGAAAAACCGGGCGATATGGCTCAGTACCCGCAGGTGGCAGGCGAGGCGTATCTGTATGACAACAACGGCGACCCCTCTGCCGTGAGAACACAGTTTTCAAGCGCAGAGCAAACTACCCGCTGGCTGGAAAAAGCCGACTTTGTCCGCCTGCGAAACCTCCAGCTGGGATATACCCTTCCGAAAAGCCTGTCGGGAAGGCTGCGGCTGAGTTCGGTCAGGTTTTATCTGGGAGCGGCCAATCTGGTTACGCTCACCGCCTTTCAGGGACTGGACCCGGAGACAAACGAACAACTGCCCCTACCGAGAACGGTGAATTTCGGACTTTCTATAAACCTCTAATTGAACAGGACGATGAAAAGTATAATTTCAAAAACAGTGATTACGCTCCTTGTGATGAGTGCTTGCAATACGGACCGTTTCTTTGAAATCCAGCGACCCCAGGAACCGCCGTGGACGACGACGGCTACCTATGAACAGGGACTGAACGCCTGCTACCGGATCATGCAGTGGGCGGCAATGGGACGCGGCTGGGATGTGTGGTTCAACTGGCTACCCTCCGGCTGCGCCGTGAAAACAACGACCGGCGCGGCCGGACTGAACGGCGATCTGGTTTTTTACCGCAAGTTCGGCGAACGGATGAGCCAGCTGACCGATATCTGGAACCAGTCCTACCAGGTGATTACCATGAGCAATCTGGCCCTTGACCTGGACAAAAGCGGCAACGGCAACCCGTTCGGTCTGGACGTGAACAGTCAGGATTACAGGGACAACTACCGGAGGCAAGTGGCGGAATTTCATTTTTGCAGAGCCTATGCCTATTTCTTCCTGATCAGGCTGTTTGCGCCGCCGTATGTTCACAACGGCGACAACAGCGTCAAAACCATCCCCCTGAAGTCAACCGCCGCCTATTCCAAGGAGGAGGTGCTGAACGAAAAAATCGGGACCAGGGAAGAAGTGTATCGGCAGATCATCAGCGACCTGCAATATGCCAAAGCGCATTTGCCGGAAAAATTTGTCCTCAATACCTGGAACCAGGTGCCCGGCTATGAAGCGGGACGCGCCAACAAATGGGCGGCATCCGCCCTGCTGGGAAAAGTCTTTTTCCTGACGGGCAAACATGCGGAAGCCAAAGCCGAGTTTGACGACCTCATCGCATCGGGCGTTTATTTCCCGGATGAAAATCCAAAGGATTTGTACAACAAGGAAAAGGCGCATGAATTTCCCTCGGGAGCCATCTATGAATTTAACGGCGGCGACCTGGGCGGCACCTCCGAGCGGCACAACATGTACATGTACGTGGGAATGGTCATGGGGCTGCGCTTTCGCGATTCGCAGGGTGACGAACTGTTCAACAGCCCCGTAAACGGAGAGGGAACGGTGATGAGTTCCTGGAACGCTTTTGCCGTGGCATACACGGCCCTCAAGCAGATGGGATGGATTGCGAACCCGGCCGCAGGCGACTACTCCGAAACGCCGGAAGCGCTGGCCGACCTGCGCTACCGGCAGGTATTCCACCGCCTGCTGCCCATGCCGCCGGGCACGCCCGAAAACACCATCAACAAAGGCGATCCCGGTTACCTGGAATACGAATCGTTTCCGGCCCGTGCACACTTGACGACGCCCCACGTCTATATCGACAAGTTTTTCAGAGGCGCCCAGGGATACGGCAGGTATTCGAAATTCCCGCTGATAAAGATCACCGACATCTACCTGCTGCGGGCCTGGATTCAATGGAAAAACGGCGATGCTGCCGCTGCCGCCGTCGACCTGAACGTGGTCTGGGATGCAGCCAATCCGACGAATCCGGGCAGGCATACGGCGGAGAACGTCACGCACGAATCCATCTGGGCGGAATATTTGCGGGAGATGACGGGCGAAGGCTGGGTGACCGACTTCATTATGGGCACCCAAATGGATGCACCGGCCGGAGACGACCCCCTGAATACGGTCGTCAGTCCGCCCTATGCCGACTGGTACTGGCCGATTCCGTCGAATGAGGAAGCTTTGAATCCGAATTATCAGTATGGCGACTGAAGTAAAATGAAAAGAAAGGAGAAGCAGATGCACATGAAATCATTGCTGAAGATACTGCTGATTCCCCTGCTGTGGTTTCCGGCCGGCAGGCCGGGACACGCACAGGAGCCGGACACGCTGCGGGTCTTTCACATGCAGGAATTTCACCGGCGAAACGGTCTGCCGAACGTGTTCCACAAAATCGCACACCGGCGGCAGGTACGAATCGGATACATCGGCGGCAGCATCACCGAGGCCGGAGAAGGATGGAGGGATCTGTCGTTTAGCTGGTTCCGCCTGACCTTTCCCTACACCGCCTTCTATCAGACCGACGCCGCCATCGGAGGCACAGGCTCGGACCTGGGCGTCTTCCGGATTGAGCGCGACCTGCTGGTGCACCGTCCCGACCTGATTTTCGTGGAATTTGCCGTAAACGACGGCGGCAAAAGCCGCGAGGAAACGCTGGACACCATGGAAGGCCTGATTCGAAAAATCAGAAAACAGGATCCGGAAACGGATATTTGTCTGATCTACACCACGGCCGAGGTCTACTGCACGGAACTGGTACACGGCCGGCAGCATCCCGCGCCGCTGGCAATGGAGGAACTGGCCGAACATTACGCAATACCCTCCATCCACGTGGGGATGGAAATAGCCAGGCTCCATGCGCGGAAAAAACTGCTGTTAAGCGCCGACCCGTCGGAAAATGCGCACACCATCGTTTTCACTCGCGACCATACACATCCGCTGCCCGAATCGGGACATCCGCTCTATGGACACATCGTGGCCAAGTATCTGGCGGAGATGCAGACAACCCGGGCCGTCGTCAGACATCCGCTGCCCAGGCCCCTCCAGCCTTCCAACTGGCAGGATGCCACCTTTGTCAATCTCTCGCAGGCCGTCATGCGCGGGAAATGGACCCGACTGACGGCCGGCGACGAACGCTACGACCGCTTCCATAAAAACTTCCCCTCCCTCTACAGGGCCGAGCCGGGAGCGACGCTGGAGTTTAACTTCAGAGGCGTCTGGCTGGGCTTTTACGACTGCATCGGCCCGGAATCCGGCTCCATCGCCGTCACCGTGGACGGAAAAAGGCAGACCGTGACCCGCTTCGACCAGTGGTGCAACGGCTACCGGAGGCACTCTTTCATGCTCGAACCCCTGCCCGACGGACTGCACCGCGTCAGGGTCGAAGTGCTAGACACGCCCGTTGACAAGGCGGGCATCCTGCGCCTGAAAAACATCTCCATCGACGACCCCGCCGGGTATGACGGCCTGAACTGGTTTCCGGCCAACATCCTGATTGTGGGAAAAGGGATAGAATAGGCAAATGTAATCCTTCACTTGACGACATGGTGTGGATGGAACAAGGGTTCTTTGAAGCGCCGATGGAAAATCGGACGGGAAAACATGCGCTCCGGCCGGTTGACATGATCCGGCAAAACAGGCGGCATATCCGTTTCCCAAAAACGGCGTTTCGGAGGAGGCACGATTTTTGAATGTTTGAATCTTTGTAAATATGAAAAAGAGAATTGTATGTAGAAAAGTCGGCATGGCTGTGCTGGCGCTGGGGCTGGCGCTTCATGTGACCGGCGCGCGGGAGAGCCGGCTGGATTTCAGAGACGGGAAAGCCGAAATTGTACTGGCCGACCCGCTCGAACACCCGCTGTATGAGTGGCCGGAAACGCTGTTGAGTTACGAAGTGTTTTCCGACGTTCCACTCAGCGACACCGACCTCTGTCTGACAGACCGGGAAAGTGGCCGGCAAATCCCGTTTCAGTGGGTGCCTTCGTACGAGGCAACCCGGGCGACACTGTACGTTTTTTCCGGCCTGAAACCGGGCGAAAGCCGCACCATGGTACTGCAAAGGGGAAAGCCGGAGTACAGGCCGCCCATGCAGGTGGAAAACGACGGAGTGTGGATCACCGTGACCACCAGCCGCTTCTCCGTCAGGCTGCCGGCCGCGCGGACCGATCCCTCCGGAGAGGTTCCCGGGCCGGTGTCCGGCTTTTCCGGCGACAGAATCCACTGGCTGGGGCACGCCTTCTTCGAGGCAAACAGCGCTCCGCTCCGGAGCCTGGAGGTCCGAAGCGTGTCGGTGGGCGCCCTGTTTGCCGAGTTCGAACTTGTGTACCTCTTTGCGGACGGCGCGGAATACAAAGCCCGCGTCCGATGTGTGGAAGGTTATGATTTCGTGGAACTCAGGGAATGGATGGACGGGTTCGGCGAAGGAAAACACACGGCCTGGCGCCTGGAATGGACCCGCTTTGCACCCACGCATCGGCAGGCGCCGAACCACCCCTACGGTGCGCCCAAAAAAGAAGCCTCCGGATTCGGACGCTATGACTGGGAAACCGTCGGACAGACGATGCTCGACTCGCATCACGGCATCAACCGGCCATCGTCGGCCGACGGCCGGATTCCCTTTGAACTGGGTATCTTCGGCAACTGGCCGGCCGAAACCAACCTGACTTCGGCCGTCTTCTGGGACGAAAAGACGGACCGGTCGATCGGCGCCTTCGTGCAGGACATGGCCTTCTGGAACGACCGGCAGTATGCCATCTGGCACGACACCCGCGTGCTGAGCATCAAGTTCTTCTACCGCGATTCCCTGCTGAGGTGGAGCTATCCCGTCCGCAACGGCACACGCTCCACCGCCATCAGTTTCTATCCCCACAGCAACGACATCCGCTACATGGAAGAACTGGAGGCGCTGACGAAACCCCGGCTCAACCGGGACAGCATGTACTGCACCGTAAAGATGAGCCAGCTCTCCTACATTTCGTTTCTGCAAAACAGGCACAGCACGCTTGACCTGAATGTCGTAAAGACCTGGCAGCTCACTTACCCCGAAGAGGCCGCCATTCCCGCGCCCGTTTTCAACGCGCGAAACCGAGGGACGGTGCGCGACTTCATGCAGCGCTTCTTCTACGGCGCCTTTTCCAACGAACTGGCCGTGAGCGGCCCCTGCCAGAACAGCGGCTACGGCCCCACGGCTTCGAGGGCGTTTTACGATAGCTACACCGACCGGCTCCTCCTCCTGCTGCCGGAAATGACGCGGGAAGAACGCCGCCGCATGATTGCCATGTTCCTGCTTCACACATACGTGGCCGCCGGAGAAGAATACATGCCGATGCGCCACATGCTGAGCGGGCATCCCAACTTCCTGAGCGACGTGAAGTCGGTGCCGGCCTTCGCCGCCTTCCTCTTTCCCGAACATCCCCGGGCGCAGGAATGGGCCGACCTGTTTGAAAAATACATCGACCTCAACAGCCACTACCACACCCGCCCCCACGTCAGAGCCTGGGATGCAACGGGCGGACGCTGGACGGAAAACCTCAACACCTACCTCTGGGCATTCATCCGCCCGGCCATCCGCGCCGACTACGCGCTCGGCCTGCGCGACGGAAAGAAGCGCATGGCCGGCGAGCGCATGGCCATGATCGGCGCCTATGTGATGAACGCGCTCTCGGCGCCCGTCGGCGCCGGTTCCTTCGACCCTTCGGACAGGCACCACTGGGGCGCCGTCACGCCCGAACGCGCGCCGGCCCGCGTCATCCCGCCGCGTGGCGCCCACGCCGTCCGCCGGATGCTGCCCGCCGCCTGCTGGCTGCTGGGCAAGGAGTTTGAAAACTACGACCCCCTCCTCTCCGAAAACCTGCGCTACCTGGCACGCCCCGATTTTCAGGATGCCGGAATGAGCATCCGCGACGAAAACGCCTTCAGCTGCATGTATCCGACGGACACGGACGACAGCGGCACGCCGCCGCAGCTGGAAAGCATCAAGCTCACCGGACACGGCATTATCCTGCGGGCGGCCGTCGGGACGGACGACGAACTGTCCATTCACCTCGGACAGATCGACAACGGACCGAACTACCGCTGGGGCATTGCCGGCCAAGGCGGATGCGGCGTGATTTACTTCTACGCCGGCGGCAAGTCCTACAGCGACAACGGCAAGGAGGATGTCGGCGACCGGCGTCTACAGGATACCGACCTGACGACGAACTTCGGCGTCTTCAAGGATGGACGTTTCAAATCCGTGGGGAAAAACGAACTGACGGAACCGTTCTACGACCTCTCCGTCGGGCAGTTTGCCGAAATCCGCGCGTCCGAAACGAAACACGATGCCTGGCCTGAATACCAGGGACGCAGCATCCTGCTTGTCGGAAGCGACTACTTCCTGATTTACGACGACGTATACAACCGCAATATCAGCGGACGCTTCAGCTGGTTCACACGCCCGGACGAACCGCTTCCCGAACTGGAAGTACTCAAGGGTGGGGGCGCGGATTATACGTATTCAACCAAAAAACCCGAGTTTGTCACCCATTCCGGCCGCGAGTCCAGAGGGGTCTGGTTCGACGGGACGGGCGATTTCCTTACCTTCGTCTCTCACAGGAAAGGATACCGTCCGCAAGCGACTCCGTATGGCTGCATCGTCCGCACGCCCGAAGGATACACGGATTATGTGTTCAGAAACGACCTGCCGGTAGACGTCCGCGAAGAGGGATGCCTTTTTTCCGGCACGGCGGGACTCATCCGCCGGAAACAGGTCGAAAGGGAACTGGCCGTTTTTCACGGCAGCCGCATCGGAGCCGACGGTTTCGAGATGCAGATACGGCATCTGGGTGCCGGACTGAGCGCTGTCTTCACGGACCCGGTACGTGTCCGCGGCCGGTTTTACTGCAAGGATGCCGCGGAGGTGACGTTCAAGTGGGAGAAGGGGCTTCCGCCCGCCCTGCATTGCTATGCGGACGGAGAAGAACTGCCCGTCGTGACGGCGGAAAACGGCTTTACCGTAACCTTCCCGGCCGGAAAGCATGTGTGGAACATCTCCGACGGCCTGCCGGTACTGCCTGTTCCGCGGATTGCCGGCACACGCAACCGAAACGGACAGGTGGAAGTAACGGTTGTACCCGTTGCCGGCGCCTCCGGCTACCGGTTTGAATACAGCACGGATGCCGGGAAAAACTGGACGGCAGCCGGTGAACAGTCACAGCCGAAGCGCGTTTTCCGTCCGCGTTCGGGCGAGGCGAAAGGCTATGTCCGGATTGCTGCGGTAAACAGGGAACATGCGAGTCCTCCGTCCATCATTTATCCGGTGTATTTCACGACCGCACGCCCGCATTTCCCGGACGGCCTGCGCGTTGTTCCGGAAAAGGGACAGACCTGTCTGCACTGGGGTAAAGTGCTCGGTTGCGACCGGTACGGACTTTACCGGAGAAACAGGGAAGGACAGCCCTGGAAACGGCTTTACTTCGGCAGTGATACCCGGTTTGTCGACCCGACCTGTACCGAAGGCATGATTTGCGAATACGCCGTTTCCGCCTTCAACGGTAACGGCGAAAGCGACCGAAGTCACGCCGTCACGACCGACCCGTTAAGCTGGTTAAACTTTGTTCCCGTGGCCAACGAACCCTTTCGGCGGGTCATCGGCGGGGAAAACCCGGTAGACAATGACGGAAATGCAACGCCGACATACTATCCCGAATAAAAATCCCCGAATCATCCTTGGTGCGACTCTCAGGAAATATATCCGGCAAAGTATGACGCACTTAGGGGTTTTTCTTTTCCGGCTGTTATAATTACAAATTATGTAATAATAGCTGCAATGAAAAAAATCAAATCAATGCTTGTGTG
>JAISMO010000121.1 GCA_031276675.1 Tannerella sp. | reverse complement strand
GTTGAACTTGCTCAAAAAAGATACCGGGAAAGAAAGCCTACGATCTAAACGACTTAAAGCTGCTTGGAATAAGGACTTCCTAATCGAATTACTCCAATTTTAATGCGTTGACCCTGCCCATACTCCTTGAAATTTGATCATATCCGCAGAAATACGTATCTTGCAGCGTTTTTTTCAGACGGGGAGATTTCAGTGTTTCAGCCCCTCTCCGTTCAACTTTTTAATACGAAAACAATTATCTTATGTACGGAACTTTTCAACAACATTTGGCGAATGAACTGGTCGCGATCCATACCGCCGGTTTATACAAACAGGAGCGCATCATCCGGACGGCGCAACAGGCGACTGTACGGATGAATGATCAGGAAGAGGTATTGAATTTCTGCGCCAACAATTACCTGGGTCTATCCAGTCATCCGCGGCTGATCGAAGCGGCCGGAAAGGCCATGGATACACATGGCTACGGCATGTCGTCCGTCCGTTTCATTTGTGGTACGCAAGACCTGCACAAGAGGCTCGAAGCGGCTGTCTCGGACTTTTTTCAAACGGAGGATACCCTTCTTTATGCGACGTGTTTCGATGCCAACGGAGGGCTGTTCGAGCCGCTTTTCCGGAAAGAAGACACGATCTTTTCCGACGCGCTGAACCACGCCTCCATCATTGACGGCATACGTCTGTGCAAAGCCAGACGCTATCGCTATGCCAATGCGGACATGTCGGAACTGGAACGCTGCCTGCGGGCTTCCATGAGGAGACGTTACCGCATCATCGCTACGGACGGCGTCTTTTCGATGGACGGCCATGTGGCTCCGATGGACAGGATTTGCGATCTGGCGGAACAGTACAACGCTCTGGTGATGGTTGACGAGTCACATTCGGCGGGCGTCGTCGGTGCTACGGGACACGGCGTGGCCGAACTGTTCGGCCTGTACGGGCGGATCGACCTCATTACCGGCACGCTGGGCAAATCCTTTGGCGGCGCGCTGGGAGGCTTCACGACCGGACGAAAGGAAATCATCGACATGCTGCGGCAGCGTTCGCGGCCCTACCTGTTCTCCAATTCATTACCCCCGGCCATTGTCGGCGCAGGCATCGAGGCGTTCAAGATGCTCAAGGAAAGTCATGCCCTGCATGACAAACTGACCGAGAACGTTTCCTATTTCCTCGACCACATGCAGACGGCGGGCTTCGAGATCAAACCGACCCGGTCAGCCATCTGCGCCGTCATGCTGTACGACGCTGCGCTTTCACAGGAGTTTGCCCGTCAAATGCAGCAGGAAGGGATTTATGTGACGGGCTTCTGTTATCCGGTTGTGCCGGAAGGACAGGCGCGTATCCGCATACAGCTGTCCGCCGCTCACGAAAAAGTCCATCTGGACAAGGCCGTCGCTGCTTTCGTCAAAACAGGGAAAGCATTGAAGGTTATTTAAAGAAACATATCCTATGGAGGAATGTATACAGCCGAGTAATTTTCACAGTCACTGTAATTTTTGTGACGGACAGAGTCAGGCGGAAGATTATGTCCGGGCAGCGCTTGCTCAACATTTCCGCGCCTACGGATTCTCATCCCATTCGCCCCTGCCGTTCGAGACCTCCTGGAACATGTCTGCCGACAGGATGCCTGAATATATCCTTGAAATCAACCGGCTGAAGGAAAAATACAGCGGTCTGATGGAAATTTACCTGGGACTGGAAGTGGATTATCTGGACGAAACCTGCAATGCGTCCATGCCCTGCTATCAATCGCTTCCGCTGGACTACCGCATCGGATCACTGCATTTCCTGCCCTGGCAGCTGCCGCTCACGGAAGCGAACATGACCGCCATTGACGGCCCTTTCGACCGGTTTGCCGAGTTTGTAAAGGAACGCTACGGGGGGGACATACGGCGAATCACGAAGCATTACTTCGAGATTTCCATGCAGATGGTCGAAGCCGGCGGTTTCGACATTGTCGGTCATGCGGACAAGATTGGCATGAACGGATGTCTCTATCCCGGCTTCGATCCTTCGGCCGACTGGTACCGGAAACCGTTTGAGGAGTATGTCCGCCTGATTGCCGAAAAAGGCTATATCATGGAGGTCAATACCAAGAATTTCCGGCGAAAGGGACAAACGTATCCGTCGCCCGGCTCGCTGAAACTGCTACATAAACACCGTATCCCGATCATGGTCAACTCCGATTGCCACGTCCCCGCCCTGGTGAACGACGGACGGAACGAAATCCTCGCCCTGTTGCGGGAAACCGGTTTCCGGACAACGCGCGAACTGGCGGGCGGAACATGGCAGGACATGCCGATCAGCTAACCGGCGGACAGAACTTTTTATCACACGCTATGTTATCATTCAAACCCATCTCGATAGCCGACAAGGATGCGATTACGGCCTGCACTTATCCGAGCCGCTTCCTGAATTGCGACTTTGCCTTTGCCAACATGTGCAGCTGGCGTTTTCTCTATGACAGTGAATTTGCTGTCGTCGACGGATTTCTGCTGATTCGCTTCCTGATCGAAGAAAAGGGGCGAAAGCATCAGGTATACATGTTTCCCGTCGGTAACGGGGACTTCAGGCATATCATCGCCGTGCTCGAAGACGACGCTCGCGCAAACGGTCATCCGCTATGGATACTTGGCGTCACGCCGGATGAAAAAAAGACCCTGAATCAACTGTTCCCCTCGGAGTTCATCTACATCGTCGAACGCGATTACTTTGACTACATCTACCTGCGCAGCGACCTGCAACAGCTGAAAGGCAAGAAATATCAGGCGAAACGGAACCATATCAACAAATTCAGGGACAACTACCGGTATACCAGCCTGCCGCTCACGCCGGACCTGGCGCCGAAGTGCATGGAACTGGAATGTAAGTGGTACAGGGACAATCACACCGAAGAGGATGCCGAAGACCTGGAGCATGAACACCGTTCGATCGCTTTTGCCCTGAACCATTTCAGGGAACTGGACCTGCTGGGTTGCGCTCTCTGCGTGGAGGGCGAGATCATCGCCTTTACCTACGGTTCGCCCATCAACCGTTATACGTTCGGCGTGCACGTGGAAAAGGCGGACATCCGCTACGAGGGCGTGTTCAGCGTGATCAACCGGGAATTTGTATCCTGCCTTCCGGAACAGTTCCTCTACATCAACCGCGAAGAGGACCTGGGCATCTCCGGGCTGCGCCGCTCCAAACTGTCTTACCATCCGGTGATTCTGCTGGAAAAAAATACTGCCGTCAAACGACGCTGAGCCATGAAAGAGCAAGTAATGGATTTATGGAAAATATCGTTCGGCGATTCGGACGATTTCACCCAGCTCTATTTCGAGCGCGTATATCGGGAAGAAAATGTCCTGGTGATCCGCGAAAACGGGAGAGTGATTTCGGCTCTGCAAATACGGCCCTGTGAGATGAGTTATTGCGGAACCATCCTCCCGGCCGCCTACGTATGCAACGTCTGCACCCTGCCTTCCGAACGCGGCAGGGGCTGGATGAGCCAACTGATGCGTCAGGCGATCGAAGTGATGCACGAGCGGGGCTATGCAATTACCACCCTGATCCCTGCCACCGAAGAACTTTTCGGCCTGTATGAGCGATTCGGATATGCAAAAGCATTTGACCGTTCCGTTGAAATGCACTTCTCCGAAGAGCTGCCGCCCGATCCATCCTCCTGCCGGATTGTTTCCAGCCGGCAACTCCCTCCGGAAACCGTCTATGCCTACTACAACCGCAAGCAACGGGAGCATCCCTGTACAATCCTGCACTCGGCAGACGACTGGGATATCCTCCTGCAAGACTGCCGCATGACCGGCGGCGACGCCTGGCTTGCCCTGTGGCAGGACTGCCCGGTCGGTATAGCGCTGGCCGTACCGGACGTACCGGACGACAGCAATATGATCTATGTCAAGGAAATTGTCTGCGAGGATACGGACATCCGTTTTATGCTTGTCCAGCACATCATGAAGCAAGCCGGCTGTAACATGGCTTTCGTCTACTGTTCTCCCGTCCGGTCTACCGCACGCCCTTACGGCATGGCGCGCGTGCTTGACCGGGAGCGGATGACGGACCTGTATCTCTCATACCATCGACCGGAAGACACCTCTCCGCTGCAGGAGACGGACATCGGCCGCCTCACCCAAACCCTCCTCCGCTACGACCGGAAGGAAGCCCGGATGAATCTGATGCTGGATTGAATCATTCGGAAACAAGGCCGGTTCTTCCACCCATCCGTTCATCTTTTCCTCAGCGTCACATATCCTGCAATTCCGCCTGCGATGGACGCCATAAAAATACCGATTTTGGCCTGGACGATATGCATCGGATCGGAGAAAGCCAGCGATGTAATGAACAGCGACATGGTAAAGCCGATAGAGGTGAGGAAGCCGAGTCCGCAGAGATTTTTCACCGTCATGCCTGCGGGGAACGGGGCGATTTTCAGTTTCACCATGAGCAGTGTGGCGCCAACTACGCCGATGAACTTTCCGAACAGCAGCCCCACCCCCGTACCGACAGCGATATGCGTACTGAACAGACTCTCCGCATCCACATGCAGCGACACGCCTGCATTGGCCAGGGCAAAAACCGGAACGATGACAAAGATGACAAACGGATGCATTGCATGTTCCAGCCGTTGCAGCGGCGGCATGGCCGCGTTCGTACTCTGCCGCACCTTGTCGAGGATATGCACCTGATCTTCTGACAGCACCGGTTTGCCGTTGGGGTCAATGGCCTTGAAACGGATTAAATAGTTTTGTATCCTGGTGATAAAGGTATTCTCGTCCATCTTCACGCCTGCCGGAATCGTGAACGCCGCTGCAACGGAAGCAATCGTTGCATGAACGCCCGACAGCAGAAACGCCGTCCAGACGCCGCCAATCCCCAGTATCGCATAAAAGAATATATTTCTCACGCCCAGCCTGTTCCCAACATACATGGTCGTGATAAAGACAAACCCGATCAGCAGGTTTACGATGTAGATATCCGACGTATAAAAAAATGCGATCACCAGCACCGCCCCCAAATCGTCCACAATGGCCAGGGCGGTCAGGAAGACTTTGAGCGAAAGCGGCACGCGGTCGCCCAGCAGGTAAAGCACGCCCAGCGAAAACGCAATGTCGGTTGCCATCGGAATCCCCCAGCCCCTGCTTGCCTCGCCGGATGAATTGAGGGCAAAAAACAGAAGGGCCGGGACAATCATTCCTCCTGTGGCCGCGCCGATCGGCAACAGCGCCTTCCGTGGATTCGACAGTTCGCCTCCCACAGCTTCCCTCTTGAGTTCAAGGCCTACGACGAAAAAGAAAATCGCCATCAGTCCGTCATTGATCCAGTGCAGCAGATCGTACTCAAGATACGTTTTCCCGTCAAACTGAAAACCGAACTTGTGTTCAAACAGGAGCAAAAAAGACTCCGACCAGGATGAATTAGCCAGCACCAGTGCGACAATCACACTGATTCCAAGTACAATCCCTCCGGATCTCTCCTGGCGCATGAATCGCTGGATGGGATATACAATCTTATCTATCGGGGATATTTTCGGGGTATTCATTTTTTTGGATTTTATGTTTTTTCGACACAGTCAAAGTTTTGCAAGCGCGAATCCAAGCCAGACGGCTGCCGGACCCGCCAGGACGCTCGCCGCCATATACAGAAACGCTGTCGGATAATGTCCGGACTGAATCAGATCGACGTTTTCGGCCGAGAAAGTGGAAAACGTCGTGTAGCCTCCGCAAAAGCCCGTTACGAACAGCAGTTTCATATCCGTGCCGACGAACGGCAGACGTTCCGAAAGTCCCAGCAACAGCCCCATTATAAAACAGCCCGATACATTGACCGTAAAAACAGCCAATGGAAAAACGCCCTGGAAATACCGTGTCACGAGCACAGACGTCAGGTAACGGAAGATACTTCCGGCGCCGCCTCCGAATCCGACCAGCAATAACGCACGCATCATTTGTTTTTTGCTGCAAAGATACGCAATCTCATCATACGGTCCATCTGCCGGATGTCTTTCAAACTCCCTCAACCGGTCGGGACCGCGGTGTGAATACATCATCTGCGTCCTCATACCGAAGGAATATCTCTGTGAGCGCCGGAAACATCCGTTACCTGCTGAGGTCGATATACGATTTCAGGCTGTTTACATACGCATCAAAAGCATTAATGCCTTTGGGTGTAATTTTGCAGACGGTTCTCGGCATCTTTCCCCGGAAAGTCTTTTCCACCGCGATGTATCCGGCTTCGCTCAGTTTGTCGATCTGCACACTCAGATTTCCAGCCGTAGCGTCCGTTTCTGTTTTCAGATAAGTGAAATCGGCTTCTTCGACTCCAATCAGCAGGGACATGACGGCCAGTCTCAACTGCGAATGCAGCAGCGGGTCAAGCGCTTCAAACATGATTTTTCTTTTGCTGACGGTTGATAACATGACCCGGCGCGACGAATCCTGCAATCATGCACACGGCCATGATCAACTGCTGCGTACCCTGATGCAGTGCTTCGACATAATGCCCGTCCGTATTACCCCACTGAAAGGGCGCCAGGCAAAGAATCGCACCTGCCCAAAGCATGACGGCTATCCATTTCATCCATTTCACGCGGCAGGCGCGGGCCGTGACATACTCGCTCAGCCCCAGCATGGTCAGGACGACCGGCGTGATCAGGAATGCCGCGCTCCAGTTGTGCGTCAGGCTGCAGAAGGTCTGTATCAGTCCCCAGAAAACAAACACGCTGATGCCGTTTCCCAGCCATGTTGCATGGATGATTCTGTCGATATGCGTTTTGACGGGTGCCGTCCGGTCGGCGTGCCTGCGGATGAAGTACGAAACGACTGCTCCCGGAATCATCACCCACCATACACGATAGGCCTCAACCCTGTTGCTTAGCGTATGCAGCAATACAAAATTAGCCGTGGCGGCGGCTGCCACCAGATAGCCCCAGAAAATCACCGTGTTCATGTTACGGCTGAAATTGTTGCGGGCACGAGAAATCATCTCCATGACGACTTCCATACTTTCCTGTTCTGTAAACTTTTTTTCCATTTCAAAATTGTTTTACTTGTTAAATATGGCGCAAAGATAAACAGGTTTACGAAACAGACCAAATTATTCCTTGATATTTATTGTATGTTAACAGTCGGGGACATTTCCCTCCTTCGGCACAGGATTTGGTGACGCACGGCAAACGGCCAGCCAACCAGAATCTTTTGGACGTATTATGGCAGCAAAGTCATTTTAACCGGGTCGGCCAGGCGTTCGGCTTCCTCTTCAATCAGGCGGAAAAAGAAGTCTGCCTGCGTGAAGCGGGTGTCTTGCAGTTCCCATGCCGCATAGACGCCGAACCGTATTTTGCCGTCGGCGCCGGGTTTCAGCTTGACGCACCACGTCCTGATGATGTCGGCGCCTGTGCCGGCGTCCGGCGTGTCGAACGTTTCGATGCAGTTTTCCTGCGGTATGATCAGTGCCATGCCCATATACCATTCCTTGTCGTAGCTTTGCCTGTCGTGGGTCATCATCACGATACGGTCGCCAATCTTTTTCTCGACCGGCGCCCTGTCATTAAAACTGCGGACAATTCCCGTCACCAGCGTATCACCGGCCGGCAATGCGCCAACCTCAATCACGTTTTCGTAGCCGTATTTGCCGGCCCGGATCGTGGTGGTTTCGGTCACGTCCACTTGATGGTCCCTCACCTCCCATCCCCGAAACCGCATCCGGAAGACGGAACGTACCGGACCTTCCGCCAGCAAGTCATAATAGGTGGAATCGATAATATCCGTCCGGTCTTCCTGCAGGATGCCCGAACGAATCAGCTTCCCCTGCGACAGCATGGCCAGGGCACCCAGACCGAAGGAACCGCCGGCGCTCATGATGTCGCGTCCCCAGTCGCTCAGTACGTGATAGGTATCGCCCGGACAGCCGTCCGCACCGATGCCGACCGTGTCCAGCACCATGTCGGGCACTCTTTTTCCGAATACGTCGCGGCTGTTGCGGCCATCGTAGTAATGCCGAAATCCCATTTTGTCATTCTCCCAGGCCACGCCGTCCATCTGATAGGGATATCCTTTACCGCGGGGCAGGTTGTATTTGCCGTGGACGTCGGAGGTCAGGGGTTCGATTTTGGCCGGGGAAGTCATTTTCCCGTACCTTACGCTCGTGCGCTCCTTGAAAACGGGATAACCGGCCCGGTCGATCCATGCGATCCGGAGGTCGACCTTCTGGTGAGGTGAAAGGGTATAAACAAAGGCCAGTTCGTCCCAGCGGCCGTCGCCGTCCAGGTCGTCCAGCTGTGAAGGGACGGGAACGCCGCCTTCATCGCAGACGAGCGGCACGGCGCCGTTTCCCGGATCCTGCAATTGACCGTGCGTGATCACAAAAGCCTCGTCCGGACGTTCCAGCGCCAGCGGATTTTCGAGCCGGACAAGCGTCGCGGTCGGATGGCAGGCACAGCACGCCGCCATGCACAGCCCCACAAGTGTTTTCTTATTCATTTCCATAACTGTTTATTGGTCGTTTTCGGTCAGCAGCGCACCGGCGCACCAAAGGACGGGCGCCTGCCCGTGATAGTCGCCGGCAATCCGCGGGCGGTCGTAATAATACTGCCTGTCGTTCTTTTTGTTTGTACCGACGCACACTTCGGTCACATCCCCGTTTTCATCAATGTGGGCCACCAGAGCCAGCCAAGCCTTCCGGGCCGCCGGGCCGTATGTTCCGGCCGGCAGCCAGCCGCGTTTCACGCCGGTGATCATGGCAAAGGCAAACATGGCCGTCCCGGAAGTCTCCGGCCAAAATTCCGGCGCGTCAATCAACTGACGCCACATGCCCGATTCGCACTGGAAGGTTTTCAGGCTTTCCATCATGGTCAGGTAGCCTTTCAGGATGCGCGGCCGGTGAGGACTGTCTTCGGGCAGCCAGCGCAGCAGTTCAGTCATTCCGGCAGCCATCCATCCATTTCCGCGCCCCCAGAAGAAAGGCACGTCCGGCGCATGGAAAAACAGGCCGTTCGGACGTTGCAGCGAATCCAGATACACGACCATCTCGCGGGCCGCGCGTTCGATGTAGTCCCGGTTACCGGTTGCCCGGTAAGCCTGCGACTGGACGACGGTAATCATAAACATGTCGTCAATCCACATCCGCGTTTGCCACGAAAGCCCTTTGGCCGCCAGGGCCTGCTGTGCTTCGCCGGCGTCTTCGGGCAGCTTCCACTGCGTGTCGGCATACGGCATACCCAGTTCCAGGAAACGCATGTCCCGATTCACAAGGTAAAATTCGAGCGGAAGACAGCCGAACATGTTCAAATCGACATGGTTCATAATCGGCAGGAAGGCTTTCTCCGCATGAAACAGCGGTTCGAAACGCTTCTGCAACCGGTCAATCAGCGCGCTGTCGCCGGTCGTTTCCGCAAAGCGCAGCGCGCCAAGCCACGTGCATACTTCGGCATAATGAATCCATTTGTCGCCATGCAGAAAATGTTTGCCGGGAATGAAATGCAAGCTGAGTTTTTTACCGGTTTCTTCGGGCGTGGCGCCTTCCGGAAAATCAAAATAACCCTTTTCGCCGCTGCAAGACAAAAGACAGGCGAGGGTGGCCGCCGTCAAAAAAAGATTTTTTATCCGTATCATTCTATTAAACTGGAAAAACGGCATAAAGATAGGAGAAATTGACTGAATAACAAAACATCCGTCCGGAGAGGGTGAATCCGCAGATTCAACCGACAATCGCCGCATTTATGGCTGTTACGCTTCCGTTCCCGACGGATGACCGCTAACAGTTCGACGGTCTCTTTTTGATTCTTTCCTGCCCGGAGACACTGTTTATTTCGTATTCCTTAAATAAGGATTGTCCAGTGTACGGCAATCTCCGTCATGCGTTTCGTTCCGGTGTTTGTGATCCAGTACATGCAGGAAATAAATATGCTTTAGCCAGGCCGCCTGTTTGAACACCCGCCGACTTGCCAGAAAAACATGCGGTTCGATGATCCGTCGGTCATGCCGACCGTTAAACTCGTCAACAGCCAGTAACTCGCCGCAACGATGATTGTGTTCTTCTTCATGAATATCGTCGAAATAGAGATAAACCAGGTCCAGGTAGTTGGCCGGATCGCCATCGAACACCGTCAGCGCATCGGCTGTCGAGGAATAATAGTCCACATCGACCGACACAAACCCGACCGGCGCTTCGGGCGAAAGCTGTTCGAGGAAGGTTTTTATCCGGTCTTTAATATTTCCCCGAATCACACGGACATTGGGATGCAGTTTTTTCCGCAGCAAATCATAATTCATGGGAAAGTCGCCTTCGCGGTACAGATCAGGATGATCGCGGTAATCCCTGTGCGGAGGCATGCCCGTGAGGTTGTCGAAGCCGTAGATGTCGAACCGGATGCCGGTGATTTTCATGATCCGTCCGGCAATGCGCTGGATGTTCATCAGTCCCGCGCCTGCCGCTACGCCGAACTCGATGACGCTGACCGCCTTCAGTCCCAGCCTGGAAGCCCGGTCAGCCGCTTTCAGCAAGCCGAACGCATGTTGCGGACGAAGGATCAGGTCGAAGGCGATTTTGGCCCGGTAGGAGCCGAAGAGCAGCACAAAACCGGCCAGCAGATTCAGATGGAGCGGTTCGGTAAGGCGTTCCGTGAAGATGCGCCGCCAGATGTAGCCGTACTTTAATTTTTTCAGGAATGACATGCTGCGTTCCGCGTCAGGGTTGTTTTAGCGGATGACGGCAATCTTGGCCACGGCGCTTTCCCCGCCGTCCGGCGCCGAAGCCAGTACCAGATAGATGCCGGTGGCTACGCGGTGGCCGCTGCCGTTGCGGCAGTTCCATGCCAGTTGTCCGCCGGCCGAGCGGCCCTGATAGATCAGGTTTCCGGATACATCGGTGATTTTCACGTTCGAATCGGCGACTAATCCGGTGATGATGACCTGATTGTCGACCTCCGGCCGCACCGGATTGGGCCAGGCATACACTTCGGAATAATGTTCGCCGGCTGCTGTGGCCTCGCCCCGGTAGGAAACCAGTCCCTGGTCGGTACCGAAAAAGACTTCGCCCGTTTGATGGTTGATGGCAATGCTGAGAATGTTGTTGGAATAGAGCGGCGAATTGTCCGTATTGAAATGGAGGAGCGTTTCCGAGCCGTCCGGACTGACCAGAAAGACGCCCGAACCGGTTGTTCCGATCCATTTCCGGTTGCCACCGTCTACCGCGATGGCGTGCACCTCCTCGCCGTTGAGGAAATAATACCGCTGTTCGCTGTCCGTTTCGTCGACCCTTACGATCTGGGTACAATAGAGGTTGTCCGGATTTTCGACCGCGCGCGCCGGCGTCGAACAGATAATCGGCCCCTTGTTGGTGCCGATCCAGATTTCACCCTTCAGGTCCTCGACCATGCAATAGTATGCGCCGGCGTCCACGGTGCCGCCGGAGGCGTTTTTGAACGAGGGGAAAAAGTGGGCCACATCGTCCGAGGCGTCGTCCAGCGTGCCTTTGTCGTCAAAGACCAGGATACCGGGCGAAGCGCTGCTGTGGGGCACATTGACCCATTTGTGTCCTTTGGAGGTGATCAGAATCTGATCGACAAAATAGGCCCGGGTGATGCCGGGATAAGAGAGTGAAATCCATGTACCGTCGGCTTTCCGTACCACAATGCCGTTGCTGACTTCGCTGTTGGTCATCCAGAGGTTCTTGTCGCGGTCGTAGCTGAATCCCTGCACGCGGATGTAATGCCTTTCCTGATTTCCGGGAAGGCCGGATTGCAGGGCGCTGTTTTTGTTGTCATAGAGTTGAACGAAAGCATTGTTTTTAAATTCCAGCACGCCTTCGCCGCAGGTGCCGACAAAGAAGTGGGTTTCGTCGTCGGGGTCTGTTTCGACGGCGGTATAGTCCTGACAGGCGAATCCGACGGCCTGATTGACCTCCGTTTCGTCGAGATTGAACCATTCTTCGTTCTTTTCAAGGATCATCAGTGTTCCCGGATTCCTGTAGCGGGTGGTTTTGGAACGTCCGCCGCCGGCGATCCATAATTTTCCGCCGTGGAATTTCATAAATCCGGCAAGGTTTCGTTTCGGGCCTCCGAGGTGAAGGCCGGAGACGACGGTTTCGTACTCGTTTGCGGCTTTTCTCCGGACCGCGGTCAGGCCGGAGACGTCGGAGGCCAGCCAGCAGGCGCCGTCGTTCGTCAGGGCGGAGACGTCGTTGACGGTTCCCGGACTGACGGTCTCATAGCGCTCCGGCGTTTCAAACAGGTATAGGGCAGAAGAGGTATACGCAGCCAGACGGTCGGCAATCCGTTTCATGCCGGTCAGCTGCGTGTGTTTCAGCAGGGTTTTGACTTCGCCGTCCGGCTCCAGGCTGTATGCGCCGCTCCGGTCTATCCGGAAACACAGTTTTCCGCCAAACTCGCATAACTGGCGGATGTTCTTCGCATCGAACGCGTCGGGCAGCGGCTGCACCTTCCAGTTGTGCACGTCGGGCAGGTTATCGTTCAGGGAGGCTTTGAGGAGGCCGTTTTCGGTAGAGGCATAGATGGTTTCTCCCAGTATGCAGACGCCGTATACGGCCAGGTCCAGTTTGTAGGTTTCGGCGATCTCCCTTTTGTCCGTCCGGATGACCATGATGCCGAATTTGGCGGCCACATAAGCGTTTTCATTGTGGAAATAAACGTCGTAAATCTCTTTGTCGCGGATGGCGGTTGTATTTTTCAGGTAAGGCAGGTTGTGGAGTCCTTCGTCGCTCATCAGGTCGATGTTTCCGTTCCGGTAGAGGATGAGCAGCGTTTTTGCGCCGGCATGGTATCCGATCCACCGGATGTCCGTGTCATGCAGTCCGGTTTGTCTGGAATAGACGGTCACGCGACTGTCTTCCTTTCCGTAACTGTAGAGCGTTCCGTCGGCAACGGCAAAGACCTGCCGCGGCGTTTCGGCCACATTCACCGTCTGTCGGGTGGCCGGCCAGGAACGCCATTCGCCCGTGCGCTGTGCGGCAGCCGGACAGACGGCGCACGGCAGCAGCAGAGCCGCCAGCAGGCCGGCCGCAGGCAGCGATCTTGCCTTCATCGCCGTGCGCTGTTCATTTGTTTTTTGACGGCCGTCAGGAATGCGGCCAGTTTCTTGACCGCCTGTGCACGGTGGCTGACCGTGTTCTTGGCGGCGTCCGTCATTTCGGCAAACGTTTCCGTGTGTTTGTCGGGGACAAACACCGGGTCGTAGCCGAAACCTCTGTTTCCCCGCATGGAATGGGTGATCTGCCCGTGGATTACTCCCTCGAACACATGTTCCTCGTCTCCCAGAATCAGGGCGATAACGGTTCTGAAATGGGCGCGCCGGTTGGTTGTTCCGGACAGGTTCCGGAGCAGTTTCTGCACATTGGCATAGCTGTCGCTCTCTTCTCCCGCATAGCGTGCGGAATAAACGCCGGGCTGCCCGTCCAGCGCGTCTACTTCCAGCCCGGTGTCGTCGGCAAAGCAGTCGTATCCGAACTTCCGGCGGACGAACCGCGCCTTTTGCAGGGCATTTTCTTCCAGCGTATCGGCCGTTTCGGTCAGCGTATGGCGATAGTGCAGGTCAGACAGACTGACGATGCGGAAATCCGAAGGAAGCATTGCCTTTACTTCCTTTAATTTGTTCTCGTTGTTGGTTGCGAAAACAATCTTTCTCACAGGAATATACTTTTTACTTTCCATTTTAATGTCCATTTTTAAAAGAGATAACGAAATATGCATTATAAAATTGTATGAGTTGCCTCCGTCTGTTTTTTTGATTTCAGTGCGGCAGTCCTTCCCTTTCCAGGGTCTGTTCCGTCCAGCGGTCCATGGCCTCGGACAGTTCCCGTTTCAGCGCTTCATATTCGCCGTACAGGGCGGCGTCCGCCGCGCCTTCGGGCGTGGAGAGGCGCGTTTCCATGCCGGCGACGGCCTGTTCCAGCCGGGCAATGGCCTGTTCGGTGTCGGCTATGGCTTTTTCCAGCCGCCTGACCAGTCGGTTCTGTTGCTTTTGCGCTTCGCGGGGAAGCCGGGAAGCCGGAGAGAGGGAGGAGGGCGCTTCCGCCGGGTTGCCCGGCTGGGTTCGATATTCCAGCGCCTGCAAATTCTCTATTTTCTTCCGTTCCAGAAATTCGTAAATGCCGCCCAGGTGTTCCCTGACCTGTCCGTGTCCAAACTCGTACACCTTGTTCACCAGTCCGTCCAGAAATTCGCGGTCGTGTGAAACGACGATCAGCGTTCCGTCGAAATCGTGCAGGGCGCTTTTCAGCACGTCCTTCGAGCGCATGTCCAGGTGATTGGTCGGCTCGTCGAGGATCAGCAGGTTTGCCGGCTCCAGCAGCAGGCGAATCATTGCCAGGCGGCTCCGTTCGCCTCCGGAAAGCACCCGCACCTTTTTGTCCGACGCCTCGCCGCCAAACATGAACGCGCCCAGCAAATCCCTGATTCCGGTACGTATTTCGCCCCGCGCCGCGTCGTCAACCGTTTCGAAGACGGTTTTGGATTCATCCAGCAGTTCCGCCTGGTTTTGCGCGAAATACCCGATTTTCACCTGATAGCCCAGGGTCAGCCGTCCCTGGAAGTCTATCTCGCCCATGATGCATTTGAGCAGGGTAGATTTGCCCTCGCCGTTTTTCCCCACAAACGCCACCTTGTCGCCCCGACGGAGGGAGAGGTCGACATCCGAAAAGACCTGGCGTTCGCCGTACTGTTTGGCCAGGCCTTCCGCAATCACCGGCCAGGCTCCCGAATGAGGCGCGGGCGGGAATTTCAGCCTCAGCCGGGCCGTATCCGATTCGTCCACCTCGATCCGTTCGATTTTTGCCAGCTGCCTGATGCGCGACTGCACCTGTACGGCTTTGGTCGCCTTGTAGCGGAAGCGTTCGATAAACTCCTCCGTTTCGGCTATTTTTTTCCGCTGATTTTCACCGGCGCGCAGTTGCTGTTCGCGCCGTTCCCTGCGCAGCTCCACATAGTCGGCATACTTCACTTTGCAGTCATAAAGTTTCCCCAGTTCGAGTTCGATGGTTCGCTGCGTCGTGTTGTTGATAAAGGCGCGGTCGTGCGAGACCAGCATCACGGCGTTGGCGCGCGTGGCGATAAAGGTTTCGAGCCACTGGATGGATTCAATGTCCAGGTGATTGGTCGGCTCGTCGAGCAGCAGCACGTCCGGCCGGCGGAGCAGCAGCTTGGCCAGTTCGATGCGCATGCGCCATCCGCCGCTGAACCCGGAGGTCGACCGCCCGAAATCTTCCCGCGTAAAGCCCAGGCCCGTCAGGGTGCGTTCCAGTTCGGCCCGGTAATTCAGCCCGCCCATCATCCGGAACTGTTCGGAGAGCGACGTCATCCGGTCAATCAGCCTGTGGAAATCCTCCGACTCGTAATCCGTCCGTTCGGCCAGCGCTTCATTCAGGCGGTTGATTTCATTTTCCATCCGGTGAAGAGGTTCGAAGGCGCGTTCCGCTTCGGCGTATACCGTGCGTTCGCCGGGCAGTTCCATCTGCTGCGGCAGGTAGCCGACGGTCGTCTCTCCCGAAATGCCGACCACGCCGCTCGAAGGCGTCTGCATACCGGCCAGAATCTTCAACAGCGTAGACTTGCCCGCTCCGTTTTTGCCGACCAGGGCAATGCGGTCTTTTTTGTTGATGACAAACGAAACTGCCTCGAAAAGTGTAAATCCTCCAAATGCTACCGTTAATCCTTCTACTGAAATCATATCACATCTATAATGAGGCGGCAAAGGTAAGAAGAATGTATGAACTTTTTCAGGAGAAAGGGCGGCGGGGGGCTGTTTCAGGCGACCGTTTTTTATTCCGGCCGGATTCCTGTTCCCGTCGAAGTCGACTTTGATCCTGTCAAAGTCGACTTTGGTCCCGTCGAAGTCGACTTTGGTCCTGTCAAAGTCGACTTTGGTCCCGTCGAAGTCGACTTTGGTCCTGTCAAAGTCGACTTTGGTCCCGCCGAAGTCGACTTTGGTCCGGTCAAAGTCGACTTTGGTCCTGTCAAAGTCGACTTT
>JAISMO010000115.1 GCA_031276675.1 Tannerella sp. | reverse complement strand
CCGTTACCGCCTTCCGCGAACAGAATGACCGGATCACGCCCCTGCAACCGCTGTACGACGATTTCAGCCGCAATCCGGCCTGCACGCTGAGAAAGTAACCGCCTCTCCGTAAATTGGGCTGAAGCCTGTGCGGGCCGCCGATGCACACGGTTCCGCACAGGCTTTGGCCCAATTCCTTTTCATGGCCGTCTGCATGTATAGCTTCAAAATCCATTTTCCATGTGCCTTACAGTTCCACTATATCAGAGGTTATCAGTTCCGCATACCGGAGGTTGCCAGTTCTGCATACCGGAGGTTATCAGTTCCATTTCACAGACCAAAATCAGACCACCGTAATGATATTCGGATACAATCGTCCGTCGTTTCTTCCGTCAACTCGTTCAGGTGAGCGATTGTTTTTGAAACAGTCATACGTAAAATGAACACTATCGGGCGAATCACAAAATCACAGTGCAGACCGTTGAACGGCTCCAGTTTAACCCAAATTTTGAACATCTCATTAAAAAGCCATATCTTTGTCCTGTAAATCATCTTTTAATCCTATGATATTATTCTTTCAATCTCCGGCAAAGACCGTACTGGCGGTAGAAACGGCATCCGTTTTCCACGGGAAAGACATGGCCAAATTAGTCTGGTTGTTTGGCGGCGCAACGCCTGTTGCGACAGAAACGCTGACGGGGTGGTATGTCGGGCCGCGGCGTGAAATGATTTCACCCTGGAGTACGAACGCGGTGGAAATCGCGCAAAACATGGGTCTTACCGGCATCTCGCGCATCGAAGCATACACGCCGGTCACCTCGGGCGAAGCGCCATACGACCCCATGCTTCAGTGCCTCTGCCATGGGCTGGACCAAACCCTCTTCACCGTCGACCGGCAGCCCGACCCCATCCGCAGCATCGACGACATCGCAGCCTGTAATGCACAGGAAGGCTTGGCCCTGAGCGACGAAGAAATCGCTTACCTGGAAGGCGTCAGCCGCAGCATCGGACGCAAACTGACCGACAGCGAGATTTTCGGCTTTGCGCAGGTCAATTCGGAACATTGCCGGCACAAGATTTTCGGCGGCGTGTTCGTCATTGACGGCCGGGAGAAGGAAAGTTCGCTCTTCAGCCTGATTAAGAAGACTTCGGCGGTAAATCCCAACAGATTGGTGTCAGCATACAGGGACAATGTCGCATTCAACGAAGGCCCCGTCATTGCGCAGTTCGCCCCCGGCGAAGGCGACCGGCCCGGTTTCTATGGCGTCCGGGAAATACAAACCGTGCTGTCGCTGAAAGCCGAAACACACAATTTCCCCACCACCGTCGAACCGTTCAACGGCGCAGCCACCGGCACGGGCGGCGAAATACGCGACCGTCTGGGCGGCGGCAAGGCGTCGCTGCCTCTTGCGGGAACGGCCGTGTACATGACCTCCTACCCCCGCAGCGGCGGTGCGCGCGAGTGGGAAAACGTGCTCGAACCGCGCCCCTGGCTCTACCAGACGCCTGAACAGATACTGATCAAAGCATCGAACGGCGCCTCCGATTTCGGCAACAAGTTCGGACAGCCGCTCGTCTGCGGTTCCCTCCTGACTTTCGAGCACGAAGAAAACGGAAAAAAGTATGCCTACGACAAAGTCATCATGCTGGCCGGAGGCATCGGCTACGCCAACCGGCGCGACGCGCTGAAGGGCGTTCCGGAGCCGGGCCACAGGATTATCATACTGGGTGGCGACAACTATCGCATTGGCATGGGCGGCGGCGCCGTCTCGTCCGTCGACACGGGCCGGTATGCCGGCAGCATTGAACTGAACGCCGTCCAGCGGGCAAACCCGGAGATGCAGAAACGGGTGGCGAATGTCATCCGTGCCCTGGCCGAATCGAACGCCAACCCGATTGTTTCCATCCACGACCACGGAGCCGGCGGACATCTGAACTGCCTCTCCGAACTGGTGGAAGCCACCGGCGGGCATATCGACATGAGTAGCTTGCCCGCAGGCGATCCAACCCTTTCCGCCCGTGAAATCATCGGCAACGAAAGCCAGGAACGGATGGGATTGCTGGTGAAGGATGAGGACGTCGAACGCATCCGCCGCATTGCCGAACGCGAACGCGCACCCTTCTATGTCGCAGGCGAAACGACCGGCGACATGAAACTCGTATTCGAACAGGCCGACGGTGCAAAACCGATAGACCTCCCGCTCGAATACATGTTCGGCAAGCCGCCGCGCACGGTGATGACCGATCATACCGTCGTGGAAAACCGCCGCGCCGTCGCATACGATACCGACCGCCTGTTTCACTGTTTGGAAAACGTGCTTCAACTTGAAGCCGTTGCCTGCAAGGACTGGCTAACGAACAAGGTCGACCGTTCCGTCACCGGGCGGGTAGCCCGTCAGCAATGCCAGGGCGAGCTGCAACTGCCGCTGAGCGACCTGGGCGCCGTGGCGCTGGATTTCCGGGGAGAAGCGGGGATGGCAACCGCCCTGGGTCATGCGCCGCAGGTGGCGCTGATCGACCCCGCAGCCGGCTCGGTGATGGCCATCGCCGAAGCGCTGACAAACCTTGTTTTCGCACCCCTGACCGACCGGCTGGCCGGTGTATCGCTCAGCGCCAACTGGATGTGGCCGTGCCGCAACGAAGGCGAAGACGCCCGCCTGTACGTCGCCGTCGAGGCCGCCTCCGCCTTTGCCTGCGCACTGGGCGTCAATATCCCGACCGGCAAGGACAGCCTTTCCATGACGCAGAAATACGGTCGGGAAAAAATCCTTTCGCCCGGAACGGTGATTATCTCCGCCGGCGCGGAAGTGAGCGACGTGAAGAAGATCGTTTCGCCGGTGCTGGCGCCGAACCGCCTTACCTATATATATTATATAGACTTTTCTTCCTGTCCGCTGAAACTGGGCGGTTCGGCCTTTGCCCAGGTGTTGAACTGCCTGAGCGACGAGGCGCCGACCGTGAAGGATGCCGGTTATTTTCGCAGCGCATTCAATGCCGTACAGGAAGCCGTCGACAAAGGCTGGATCGTGGCCGGACATGATATTTCTGCCGGCGGAATGATTACGGCCCTGCTGGAGATGTGCTTCGCCAACGTAGCCGGCGGGCTGGAAGTGGATTCGGACGCACTGGCCGAACCGGATATAATGAAAATCCTGTTTGCCGAAAATCCGGGCGTGCTTGTACAGGTCCGGGAAAAGGAAGCGTTTGAAGCCTGTCTGGAAAAAGCCGGAGTGGATTATGCCGTTATTGCCCGTCCCGTTGCCGAACGCTCTCTGCGGGTATCCAAAGACGGGGCGCAATTCCATTTCGACATCGATCGCCTGCGCGACCTCTGGTATTCCACATCGTACCGCCTGGACGTAAAACAAAGCGGGAGCGTCTGCGCCGGAAAGCGTTTTGAAAATTACAAACGGCAACCGCTGGCCTTCCGTTATCCGGAACATTTCACGGGCAAGTCGGCCGCATACGGACTTTCGGCCGTCCGTCGCGAACCCTCGGGCATCCGTGCCGCCGTCATTCGCGAAAAGGGTTCGCAATGCGAACGCGAAACGGCCTATGCACTGTACTTGACCGGTTTCGACGTGAAGGACGTACACATGACGGATTTGGCTGTCGGCCGCGAAACGCTGGAAGACGTGCATTTCATTGTCTTTTGCGGAGGATTCTCCAATTCCGACGTACTGGGTTCGGCGAAAGGCTGGGCCGGCGGTTTCCTGTATAACGAGCGGGCTAAAGAGGCGATAACACGCTACTATACCCGTAAAGACACGCTGAGCATGGGCATCTGTAACGGCTGTCAGCTGATGGCCGAACTGGAGTTGCTTTATCCCGAACATGAACAGAAGCACAGAATGTTTCACAACGATTCGCATAAGTTTGAGTCGGCATTTGTCACATTAGAAATTCCGGAGAATCATTCCGTATTGTTCGGTTCGCTGAGCGGATCGAAATTAGGCGCCTGGGTATCTCACGGCGAAGGAAAATTTTCGTTTCCCTGCGACGAAAAAGCCTATCACATTGTGGCGCGGTATGCTTACGACGACTACCCGGCCAATCCGAACGGGTCGCCGTGGGCTGTGGCAGGCGTCTGCTCGGCCGACGGTCGCCATCTGGCCATGATGCCTCATCCCGAACGGGCGATTTTCCCGTGGCAATGCGGCTACTATCCGGAAAACCGACATCAGGATGAAATTACCCCCTGGATAGAAGCATTTGTCAATGCCCGACACTGGATAGAGCAGCAAAACGATACAAAATGATGGAAACAGGCGTGTTGTCACGTCAAAAAATATTCATTTTTATAAAGCCGGCGTTTAATGTTTTACCTGAACCTAAATTCACGCATTAAAACGTTTTTATAGACACTTGATGTTGGGATAAAATATTATTTCTAAATAACTTGATTTCAATTTTCACCGAATCTAAAAGAATCACGCACTGTTTTAATACGAATAATTAACTGATCGGCCCTTTACTTTTTACACTCGTTGTGTGAATATTAAACTAAAACATACTACATTTGTGTTATCAAAAAATAAGCCACGAAAGACGGTTAAAAAATAATGTGTCTGAATCATACTGTTGATAACTGTTTTTGCGTGATTTTAGAGTTGGAAGCATGTATTTTTACGAATAGTCACAATGAAAAAGTCAATGATATGGCTGCTTGCCGTTGTTATGGGATTTGCTTTTGCCGGTTTGCTTTACCTGCAGGTAAACTACGTCAGCATCATTCTGAAAACAAGCAACGAACAGTTTGATTCGACTGTTAAACGTTGCCTGGAGCAGGTATCCGGCGCGTTGGAACGTGACGAAGCCCGCAAATATATGGAAGAGGATATGAATTATTTCAGATATAAAAATGCGCCGAGTAAACAAAGCCTGAATCAGACGATCTCCGCGGAGAGCAGCTATCATTTCCAAATCACGGAGTCGAATGGCGTGATTCGACAGTTTGAGATGAGCCGTGCCGGTACAGAACAAAGAGACGTTTCTCCGAAAGATGCCATCATCAAGGAATCGGAGGAATATCGGAAGAATTTGTGGAAACGCTACCAGCATCAGGCCGGACTGCTCGAAGAGGTGGCCTATAACATGCTTTACACGGCGCATATGAAACCGATTGAGAGACGGGTGGATTTCAATGCGCTGAACAGTTATCTGAAAACGGAACTGGTGAATAACGGCCTGAATATCCCGTATATTTGCATGGTAGTGAATAAGGATAACGAGATTGTATACCAGAATGAAGCATTCGAGAAACCGCCCAAACTGGCGGAGATGCGTACGGTCGTGCTGTTTCCGAACGATCCGCCTTCGAAACAGAACTATCTCAAGGTGTATTTTCCCACGAAGAGCGCCTACATCTCAAGTTCAATCTCGTTTCTGGTGCCTTCGGCGATTTTTTCGGGGATTCTGCTGCTGACGTTTACCTTTACGATTTACGCGATCTTCCGCCAGAAAAAACTGTCGGAGATGAAAACCGATTTCGTAAACAATATGACGCATGAACTGAAAACACCGGTTTCGACGATTTCGCTGGCCACACAAATGCTCAGGGATACGGATATTACGAAAAATCCCGAAGTGTTCAGGCATATTTCCGGCGTGATCTACGACGAAACCAAGCGACTGGGTTTTCTGGTGGAAAAAGTGCTTCAACTCTCACTGTTCGAGGGACGGAAAGCCACACTCAAACTCAAGGAACTGGATGCGAACGACCTGCTGGCAGGCGTTGCAAGCACGTTTGCATTGAAAGTGGAAAAGTATGGCGGGACGATTGACATCGACCTGCAGGCGGAAAGTTCGACGATCTATGCCGACGAGATGCACATTACGAATGTACTGTTTAACCTGCTGGATAACGCGGTGAAGTACAGACGGACGGATGTGCCGCTCCGGTTGATGGCGCGAACAGGAAATGAAAATGGAAAACTGTACATTTCCATTGAAGACAATGGTATCGGCATCAGGAAAGAATATTTGAAAAAGATTTTCGACCGATTCTACCGGGTACCGACCGGCAATGTGCATGATGTGAAAGGGTTTGGCCTCGGGCTGGCGTATGTCCGGAAGATCGTGGAAGATCACGGCGGCTCCATCCGTGCCGAACAACAGGATGAAAGAATGATTGGAACAAAGTTTATTATTATTTTACCTCTAATTAAAAACAAGTGATTATGGAAGAAAAATTGAAGATCTTCTTTTGTGAAGATGATGAGAACCTGGGTATGCTTTTAAGAGAATACTTGCAGGCAAAAGGGTTTATAACCGATCTGTTCTCCGATGGAGAAGCCGGTTATAAAGGGTTTACGTCAGGTTCGTATGACCTGTGCGTACTGGATGTGATGATGCCGAAGAAAGACGGCTTTACGCTGGCGCAGGAAATCCGGTCCATCAATTCGGATATTCCCATTATTTTCCTCACGGCCAAAACCATGAAGGAAGATATTTTAGAAGGGTTCAAGCTGGGTGCGGACGACTATCTGACCAAACCGTTCAGCATGGAAGAACTGCTGCTGCGTATCGAAGCCATTCTGCGGCGTGTAAAGGGCAAAAAGCTCAAAGATGTACCGTTCTACAAACTGGGTAATTTTACATTTGATACCCAGAAACAGACGTTGACCATCGGCACGGAAGTGACCAAGCTGACAACGAAAGAATGTGAGTTGCTGAGTTTGCTTTGCGCCCATGCCAACGAAATTCTGGAACGCAACTATGCTCTGAAGACGATCTGGGTGGATGACAACTATTTCAATGCGCGAAGCATGGACGTGTATATCACGAAACTGCGCAAGCTCTTGAAGGCCGATCCGGATATTGAGATCATCAATATCCACGGAAAAGGCTACAAGTTGATCACCCTTTCCGGTGAGGAACAGGCCCGGGAAGAAGGAGTTGAGTTATAAGCAGGAGTTAATTAACAGTGAAGGAAAAGGGTTGTCCGGCAGCGGACAGCCCTTTTTAACGGGAAGTATACTGCTTTTATGCGAAAAGATAAAGAATCTCGGGTGAAGACAGGAGATTGCCGGATGACTCTTCGGTTGGGGCGTGTAGCCCTGTGTTTGGGTGGATGGATGTGGCTGGTACTGCCGGCAGTGGCAGGAGACAGTTACTGTTTCAGGTTGTATTTGAAAGACAAGGGCGTTCCGGAAACAGCGGTAGCTTCGCCGGAGACCTTTCTTTCTGCGGAAGCCCTTGAACGGCGAACGAAACGGAATGTGGAAATCACGCTTTCCGACGTGCCGATCGCTTCTTCCCATCTGGCGTCCATTGTTGCGACAGGCGTCCGGGTGGTGACGCAAAGCAAGTGGAGTTCGTCGGTCGTGGTAGAGAGTGACGACAGCTTGTCGGTCGAACGCCTGAAGGCCTTGCCTGTGGTCGACTCGGTAGTGTGCGTGTGGCAGGGGAACGACCGTTTGACGGCAACGGCGTGCAGTCAGGATACCTCCCTCCTGACACCCGACTGTGAGAAATCAGCGGAAACATACGGCTATGGCGCCTTCCAGCTGAAGATGCTGAACGGGATGCGCCTGCATGATGCCGGACGGAAGGGGCAGGAAATGCGCATCGCCGTCATCGACGCCGGATTCCTGCATGTCGACCGCATCAGCGCCTTTGCCTCGCTCCGGCTGCTGGGCACGCACAACATGGTGTTTCCGGGTCACAGTGTATTCTGCGAGGACGATCATGGCACGAAAGTGCTTTCCTGCCTGGGGGCCAACTTGCCCGGGGTGATGATCGGCGCTGCGCCGGAGGCTTCCTACCTCCTGATTAAAAGCGAAGACACGCGCTTCGAGTATCCCATCGAGGAAGATTACTGGGCGGCGGCCATCGAATATGCCGACAGCGTGGGGATAGACATCGTCTCCAGTTCGCTGGGCTACTATCGCTTCGACACGGCGGACACGATCTACACGCCTTCCGACCTTGACGGACGGACCGCCTTCATTTCCCGCGTAGCGCAGACGGCGGCCGACAAGGGAATCCTGGTCTTTTGCAGCGCAGGCAACGAAGGGCGACACGAGTGGGAGAAAATCACGTTTCCCGCTGACGCTCCCGACGTGCTTACCGTCGGCGCCGTTGCCGACGACGAACAGCTCAGCGCCTTCAGTTCAAAAGGTTTTACGGCCGACTACCGGGTGAAACCCGACGTGGTTGCACTGGGCTCCGGCGTATGCGTGATTGATGCCGACGGAGCCATGCAGCATACGAACGGCACCTCCTTTTCCACTCCCGTCGTAGCCGGACTGGGCGCCTGTCTCTGGCAGGCCCTGCCGTGGCTCGACAACAAGGAACTGATTGCCCTGATCCGCCGGACGGCATCACAGGCCGAACAGCCGGACGCCGAACGGGGATACGGTATCCCGGACCTCTACAAAGCCTATATTCGAGAGCTGAATGGACCGGTTCAATAAGCCGGATGTATCCGGCGCCCTTACGCTTTCGGCGTTGAACGAACAGGTGGCGCACGCCGTCGGCCGGTCGTTTCCGAACGCCTGCTGGATTCAGGCCGAAACGAGCGATGTCCGCGTACAGGGAGCGGCGGGGCACTGCTATCTGGAATTTGTCGAAAAGGATGCACATTCCGGACAAATCGTAGCCAAAGCGCGCGGAGCAATCTGGGTGCGGACGTTTCGGCAGCTGAAGCTCTACTTTGAAGAAGAAACCGGACAGGCTTTTGTCTCCGGATTGAAAGTACTGGTGAAGGTCACGGTCGAATTTCACAAACTCTACGGATACAGCCTGAATGTGATCGACATTGAGCCGTCCTACACGCTGGGAGATCTGGTGCGCAAACGGCAGGAAATCATCCGTTACCTGCAGAAAGAGGGTATTTTTGAGTTGAACAGGGAACTGCCGTTCCCCGTCCTGCCGCAGCGGATTGCCGTGATCTCTTCGCCGACGGCCGCCGGATACGGCGACTTCGAGCATCAGTTGATGAACAACCCGGCCGGCTACCAGTTTTACCTGAAATTGTTCCCGGCCGCCATGCAAGGCGAAAAGGCGGAAGAATCCGTTATTGCCGCACTGGACCGCATCAGTCGGCATACGGACTGTTTCGATGTGGTCGTCCTGATTCGCGGAGGCGGTTCGGCTTCCGACCTGAACTGCTTTGATTCCCTTCTTCTGGCAACCCATTGCGCACAGTTCCCCTTACCGGTCATCACCGGTATCGGACACGAACGCGACGATTCCGTCGTTGACATGGTGGCACATACCCGACTGAAAACACCGACAGCCGTGGCCGCCTTTCTGATCGGACAGATGGACGGACAGGCGGAGCTGGTGAACGATATGCAACAGCGTCTTTGTCTCCTTGCAACGAAGACACTGTCCGATCAGCAGACGTATCTGAAACTGCTGGCCACCCGTCTCCCGTCGCTGATTATGCAACGGATCGAGCACTGCCGCACGCAGTTGCAAGCCTTGCGAAGCGCTTTGCCGGCTTCACGGCTGCTGGTCATGCAGCACCGAACGGCCCTCACAGAGATACGGCAGCGCTTACACAACCGCTGGACGGAATATGTCAACCGTCAGAACCGGGAAATGGAACTGGCGGAACAGTACCTCAAGATGGCCTCGCCGGATTACGTATTGCAGCAGGGCTATACGCTGATACTGAAAGAGGGAAAAATCCTCAAGTGCGCTTCCGAACTGTCTGCCGGAGACGAAGTCACCATACGCTTTGCCGATGGAGACCGCACGGCAATCATTCAATAATTTCATGCGCATGAAGGTCTGATTTTACCGGTCCGGCCGGATATGCCCGCCGGTTTCGCCGGATCATCTCATCCGGCCGGAGCGCATGTTTTCCCGTCCGGGTTTCCATCAGCGCTTCAAAGAACCCATCCTTCGCTTGACGACATGGCGCTTTGGCCGGCGGAAAAGCGCGCGTTAAAAAAAACTTCGGCAGCCTTGTGCGCTAAGTTTTATCGTGTATCTTTGCGCGGCAGTAAAAAAATACGGTAATGAAAAAAACAATCATTGATATTTTTGAAGATTCGGTAAAGCAGTATGCAGATCATACGTTCCTCTGGGAGAAGAAAAGGGAGGCGTATGAACCGACGACGTATGCCGAGGCCCGGGAACAGGTATACACCCTCGGCGCGGGGCTTGTTGCGCTGGGCGTCCGGCAGGGCGACCACGTCTCCATCCTCAGCGAAGGATGCAATGCCTGGATTCTGGGCGAACTGGCTGTTTTTTATGCAGGCGCGGTCCATGTGCCTCTCTCCGTCAAGCTGGAAGAAGCAAACGATCTGCTGTTCCGCCTGTTGCACGCCGATGTGAAATACATCATGGTATCCGGAAGCCAGTTGAAGAAAATCCGCGCCATCATCGGCAAACTGCCGCTGGTGCGGAAAGTCATTGTTTTTGACCCGCAGCCGGCGTATGAAGCCGGCGAAATGTCATTCGACGACTTGAAACACCTCGGACAGACCTGTTTGCAGCAGCATCCGCTCGATGAATTTCTGGCCATCGGTCAGTCGCTCCAAAACGACACCCCTGCCACCATCACCTATACCTCCGGCACGACAGCCGACCCGAAAGGCGTGGTGCTGACGCACCGCAACTACACGGCGAACGTCGAACAGGCGCTTCGCTGCGTGGACATTGACGCTTCGTGGCGTACGCTCGTGATTCTGCCGCTGGACCATTGTTTCGCCCATGTGGTGGGTTTCTTTATCTTCATGTACAAAGGCGCCTCCGTGGCAACCGTGCAGGCGGGACGCTCCGGCATGGAAATGCTGAAGAACATTCCCATCAACATCCGGGAAATCAAACCCCACCTGATCTTAAGCGTGCCGGCGCTGGCCAGGAATTTCAGGAAAAACATCGAACAGGGCATTCATGCCCGCGGAAAAATCACGGAATCTCTGTTCCGTGTCGCCCTGCGCACGGGCGATCTCTATAACGGCGAGGGAAGCCATCAGGAAGGGCGCGGCTGGCGTATCCTGCTGAAGCCGCTTGTCATGCTGTTTGACCGGATACTGTTCTCCAAAATCCGCCGGAATTTCGGCGGCGCACTGAAATTCTTCATTGGCGGCGGCGCACTGCTGGACAGGGAACTCCAGAAATTTTACTATGCCATCGGTATGCCGATGTTTCAGGGGTATGGACTGAGCGAAGCCACGCCGGTGATTTCGACGAATGGCCCCGGACGGCATGTTTTCGGGAGCAGCGGCTTCCTTGTGCAGCCGCTTGAACTGAAAATCTGCGACAGCGAGGGACGGGCGCTGCCCGAAGGAGTGAAAGGCGAAATCGCCGTACAGGGCGAGAACGTCATGGCCGGTTACTGGAAAAACCCGGAAGCTACGCGGGAAACCCTCCGGGACGGCTGGCTGTATACCGGTGACATGGGGTACATGAAAGACGGCATGCTCTACGTGATGGGACGCTCCAAAAGCCTGCTGATTGCCAACGACGGAGAAAAATACAGTCCCGAAGGCATCGAAGAAGCCATTCTGGAACATTCCTCCTGCATCGACCAGCTGCTGCTCTACAACAGCCAAAGCCCGTATACCGTCGCTCTGCTGGTTCCGAACAGGAAACAGCTACAGACCAAACTGGCCGCTCAGCGACTGGATCTGAACACGGAAGCGGGAAAGATCAAAGCCATTCATATCCTCCGGCATCAGCTCAACCGTTTCCGCAAGGGCGGCGATTTGGACACGCTTTTTCCCAACCGGTGGCTGCCGGCCACCTTCGCCATCCTGCCGGAACCCTGGACGGAACAGAACGGAATGATAAACAGCACCCTGAAAGTGGTTCGCGGAAAGGTGGAAAAAGCGTACATGCACCGGATCGAGCAGCTGTTTACAGGCAAGGGCAAAAATCCGGTCAACGAAGAGAATATCCGTTCGCTGTAAGGAAACAGATGGAGCGGCCGGACAGCCCGGACAGATCATCCGGCAGGAAGGGAGCCGGCTTTTTCGCAGCAAATCAACACTCTTTCATTGCCGGCCAGCGTGGTGGCAAACACATACCGGTTTCCGCCTTCGGCTATGCGGGTGCGCCTGCGCAGTTCACGCACGGTCAGCGGAAAATTCCGGACAGACACGCTGGCCTGCGGAAGGTGGCGGGCAATGGTCCGGCACGTCTTTCCGCAAAACGGAATCACTTCCCTGACCCGGAACACCCGTCCGGGAAAACCGGCTATCAGCCTGTCCGAAGTATACAGATGACTGTGTACATGCAGCTTGCCGGCGCCCGTCCGGACCGCTGTCAGCTTGAAGGCGCCGGCTTTCAGGATCGAAGCGTGAGGCTCGTACAGATACCGGCCTGCCTGTCCGCATACCGGGGCTGTGCAGCGCTGTTCTTCCTCCGGCCAAAACCGGAACGCCTGTTCCGTTCCGTCCGCCGTATAATTCACACAGTGAATCTCCGGTTCCGGCACACCGGCTGCCCGCCGCCACACAAACAGCAGTTCCCTGCATTCATTCCTTACCGAAACCACATGCACCGCCGTGGCTCCCGGCAGCAGCGTCAGGGTATGCCGGATGTCCAGCATCGGCGACAGCTTGGCAATCACTTTGGGCGCCTGGCGCAAAAGCAGCGGCAGCAGTTTCGTCAAATCCGGTTCGCAGTCCTGCAGGGCAAAAAGGCGCACACCCTCCCTGCGCCGTGACGGATCAAGGTAAAATGCGTCCACGGACGCCACCTCCTCCCATGCCTCTTCCGCCCGGGCCGCCAGTCCCGCAATATTGCCGGCCTGCAGCAGGGAGAAGTTGTACATGGCCGCCTCAAAACACCTCCGGGCACATTCCACGTAGGTTACCCGTTCCACCTTTTGCGCAAAATAATACGAGTCAACCCCCAGTCCGCCGCTCAGGTCGCAGAGGTGTCTTTCCCCCTCCAGCAGGCGACACTTGTAACGGGCCGTCTGTTCCGAAGAACACTGTTCGGCCGCCGTTTTCGAAGGAAAAACCAGCCGTCCGTCCGCATACCATGCCGGCAGTTTTTCACGAATCTGTCGGCGTGCGGCAATCTGTTCCGCCGCAAAGGGAACATCCACCTCCGGATAGCGTGCGGCGGAAAGCAGCAGGACGGATAAATCATCTCCGGCATGTGCATGGATAAAAGTTTGTAACGTGTCTGACAGTTGCATCGGGCGCACGGGGATCAAAACCGGATTTTATACACGGACCGCTAACAACAGGGAGGAGATGTCAACCCGGATACAGCCCCGTATTTCATTCGCTTCCGGGATCATATGCCCTCTCCGAAGGCGAACAGATCGGTCGCCGTGCCGTCTGAGGCGCGCCGCTGGACGATGCGCGAGCCGGGCGGCACGCTGTGAGTGAGCCATACATTGCCGCCAATCACGGAATCGTGGCCGATCGTGATGCGTCCCAGCACGGTGGAGTTGGAATAGACAATCACATGGTCTTCCAGAATGGGATGGCGGGGCACGTTCAGCGGGAGACCGCGCTCGTCGAGCACGAAATTCCTGGCCCCCAGCGTCACACCCTGATACAGGTGCACATGATTGCCGATGATGCATGTCTCGCCAATCACCACGCCCGTGCCGTGATCGATACTGAAATACTCGCCGATCCGCGCGCCCGGATGAATGTCAATCCCGATAGCCGAATGTGCCAGTTCGGTAATGATGCGCGGCAGCACGGGAATGCCCAGCAGCAGCAGTTCGTGAGCGATGCGGTAGTGAACCATCGCCTGAATGCTTGGATAACAGATGACGACTTCGCCGAAACTTTTGGCCGCAGGGTCATTGTTAAACATCGCCTTCACATCCGTATACAGCAGCCGCCTGATCTCCGGAAGGCGTTCGAGGAAGGCCAGCGCCAGTTCCGGCGCCCGGTCGTCCGTGTTTGAAACCTCCTCCGTTTCGGCAAAGCAGTAGAGGTCATTGGCAATCTGTTCTTTCAGCAAAACGTGCAAATGATCCAGCAGCGTCCCGATGTAGCATCGCTGATTCAGCGGATGAACCGTGGATTCGCTGAAGAAACCGGGAAAAACGATCTCCTTCGTCAGATCGACAATCCGTTTCAGTTTTTCGGGGCAGGGCAGGGGGCGTCCGCTTTTCTGCGAGATAAATGTGATTTCGTCCGGCACATGCCGCATATGACGTTCCACTGTTTTCAGTCTGGAAAAAGGATCCGTTGAATGACTCATAAATTTACAGATAAGATATAATTGTGCACAAAAGTACGGAGGAATCGCGACATATCAAAAGCATCATGCGCCCGGCGGAAAACAGGCAGTCCTGTTACGCGGCATCCGGGTTTGGTACTCGCTGACAGGGCCGCCCGATGGCCCCCGCGGTGGCTGATGCGCCACTGTGCACCGGGGTGGACGCCCACTGTAACCTGGAGTGGAACTCCACTTCAGGCTTGAGGGGAATCCCACTGTAGCCTTGAGGGGAATCCCACTCCAGCCTTGAGGGGAGTCCCACTGTAGACTGGATGGGAGTTCCACTATAGACTGGAGGGGAGTCCCACTTCAGGCTGGATGGGAGTTCCACTATAGGCTGGATGGGAGTCCCGCCATGCATTACCGTGGCCGCTCCTTGTGGCGTCAGCGGTCCGGTCGCCGTGCAAGATTCAACGGTACCGGCGGAACGTTCGCTGCATCAGGGCTGTCCGACGGATGGCCGGGCGGCATGAGGCCTTCGTTCGATAAATTGATTATCTTTGCCGCCGAATCCTGTCATCCGGTTCGACGACAGGGATTCACAGGGTGTTATATCATTTATATGTATCATGTCAATAACAGGGTCGCAAAACAGGAAGGAATCATGGATAAACCGAAATTAATCACGCCGGGATATGTTTTTACGTTTGCACTGGTCACGCTGCTTTTCTTTTTGTGGGCATTGCCCAATGTGCTGAACGATGTGCTGATCAAGCAGTTTCAGAAATCGCTGGAACTGTCCCGTTTTGAGGCGGGCCTGATTCAAACGGCCATCAAACTGGGCTATTTCTGTCTGGCAATCCCGGCAGGCCTTTTCATGCAGCGCTTTGGCTACAAGTCGGGCCTGGTTACCGGTCTGCTGGTTTTCGCCACGGGATGTTTCCTGTTCTATCCGGCGGCCAGTTCGGGGATTTATCCGGTGTTTCTCGGCGGTATATTCGTTATCGGCAGCGGTCTTTCCTTTCTCGAACTTGGCGCCAACAGTTTCGTGACCTGTCTGGGCGATGAGGCCACTTCGGCGCGCCGGCTGAATCTCGCTCAGTCGTTCAATCCGATCGGCGGCATCACCGGCGTCACGCTGGGAACGCTGTTTATCTTCTCCGGCCATGAACCGTCGAAAGCACAGATCGAGGTCATGAAGGCGCAGGTCACGACTTCGGGAAATGCGTATACCGATTTCTTGCAGACCGAAAACAGCCGTGTCTGGCCGACCTATATCCTCATCGGCATGGCGGTGCTGATGGTGGCTTTCCTGATCTGGAAAACGCGGTTTCCGAAAGTGGAGACTTCCGGTGATGCCCGGCACAGGGGCAGCTTCCGGGCGCTGTTCCGGTATCCTCACTGGTATGGCGCCATCATTTCCCAGTTCTTCTACCTGGGCGCACAGCTCGGAACGTGGAGCTATCTGATTACCTACGTGCAGGAAAACAGCCCGATGACGGAGAAACAGGCTGGAGGACTGCTGGTGGTCAACATGATTATCTTCATGGCGGGGCGTTTCTTTTCTACCTGGCTGATGAAATGGATACGGGCAACCCGCCTGATGGGGATTTATGCGCTGGTGAATGCCGGATTGATCCTCCTCGTGATTTTCGGATCGCAATGGGCGTCGTGGACGGGAATACATGATATTTCATACTGGCCCGGCATTGGCGCCATGATGGGCACGACCTTTTTCATGTCGCTGATGTATCCGACGAATTTTGCATCCGGCGTCAAGGGATTGGGTCCTCATGCCAAACTGGGAGCGTCTCTGTTGATTATGAGTCTTATTGGCGGCGCCCTGCTGACGCCGCTTATCGGCCTGATTGCCGAATCGTCCCGGCCACAGGCCGTGGCGCCGGGCATGATTATACCGCTCGTTTCCTATGCCGTGATCGGATGGTACGGTTTTGTCGGCTCGCGTCCCGGAGGGCCGGTATACCTTTGAACCGGAATCAATAAAGTGGTTAGTGATTAGTGGTTAGTGTGAAGCCTTGTGGCCAAATAAACGGAGCATTCAATTTCTTATCACTAACCACTAATCACTAACCACTAACCACTAACCGAGTTTCTGTTGCCATTTCCAGGCTGAGAGCAGCGTGTCTTCGAGCGATTCGCGGGCTGTCCAGCCCAGTATCCGGTTGGCGCGAGTGGGGTCTGCCCAGACTTTTTCAATGTCTCCTTCGCGCCGACCGACGATTTTGAAGGGCACGCGAACGCCTGTGCTTTTTTCAAATGCGCGAATCAGTTCAAAGACCGATATGCCGCGTCCGGTTCCCAGGTTAAAGACTTCGACCGGACTGTCAGGGAGGCCTTCCAGCAGACGGTTCATGGCAATCACGTGCGCTCTGGCCAGATCCACGACGTTGATGTAATCGCGAATGCAGGAGCCGTCCGGCGTCTGGTAGTCATTGCCGAAAACGTGCAGTTCGGAGCGGATCTCGGCTGCCGTTTGGGTGAGAAAGGGTACCAGGTTTTGGGGCGTGCCCAGGGGTAATTCGCCGATTTCCGCACTGGGGTGGGCGCCGATGGGGTTGAAGTAGCGCAGGAGGATGCTTTTGAAGGGCGTGCCGGCATGAATGGCGTCGCGAATGATTTCTTCGCAGATTTGCTTGGTGTTTCCATAGGGCGAGAAGGCGGGTTTGACCGGCGCGTCTTCGGCTACGGGCAGGCTGTCGGGCTGTCCGTAGACGGTGCAGGAGGATGAGAAAACAAGCCCTTTGATGCCGTATTCGGGTATCAGTTCCAGCAGATTGATTAATGTCATCAGGTTGTTCCGGTAATATTTCAGGGGTTGTTGTACCGATTCGCCTACGGCTTTGCTGGCGGCAAAATGGATGATTCCTTCCACGCCCGGATGGGAGGCAAAGAGGTTTTCCAGTCCGGCCCTGTCGTTGCAGTCCAGTTCCTCAAACAGGGGACGGATGCCCGTAATGTTTGCAATGCCGTCCAGCACACCGATATTTGAATTGGACAGATTGTCTGCGATGACGACTTCATATCCTGCCTGTTGCAGTTCGACCACCGTGTGGGAACCGATATATCCCGTACCTCCGGTGACTAAAATTCGTTTTTCCATATTCTTTTTATTTGATTGAAATTGCTTTTGTCATACTGTTTCTTCCTCTCTCCATTCCCCGTTCGGCAGGGATGGGTAACGGGCGGCTCAAACGATTCCCGCAAATCCCATAAATGCCATGGCCAGCAGTCCTGCCGTAATCAGCGCGATGGGTATGCCCTCCATTCCTTTGGGCAGCCGGATCAGGCTCAACTGTTCGCGAAGCCCGGCAAACAAGATGAGCGCCAGACCAAAACCTACGGCTGTTGAAATGGCAAAAATCACGCTTTCGATCAGGTTAAATTCTTTTTGAATGACCATAATCGCTACCCCCAGGATGGTGCAGTTCGTGGTTATCAGCGGCAGGAATACGCCTAAAGACTGATAGAGCGCCGGCGATATTTTTTTCAGGATAATTTCCACCATCTGTACCAGTGCGGCAATGATCAGGATAAAGACAATGGTTTGCAGAAAACCGATTTGAAACGGTTCCAGTACCGTTTTGCGGACGAGGTAGGTGATAATCGTTGAAAGGGTCATCACAAAGGCGACGGCGCCGCTCATGCCGGTGGCCGTTTCGATTTTCCCGGAAATGCCGAGAAAGGGACAGATGCCCAGGAATTGCGCCAAAACAATGTTGTTGACAAATACGGCGCTGATAAATATAAGTATATAAGTCATCATGCGGGTTATACTTTTCTGATTTTGTTAATAACGGCGATCAAATATCCCAAAGCGATGAAGGCGCCCGGCGCGAGTACCATCACCAGCATGCCGAATGTTTCGGGATAGAGCGGGAAGGTGAAAATCCTGCCCGTACCCAACAGTTCGCGTACGGCGCCCAGCAAGGTGAGCGCCAGTGTAAATCCGATGCCGATGCCGATGCCGTCCAGCATGGATCTGAAGACGTTGTTTTTGGCGGCAAACGTTTCGGCGCGTCCCAGGACGATGCAGTTTACCACAATCAGCGGGATAAACAGTCCCAGACTCTCGTAGAGCGCCGGGATACAGGCCTGCATCATCATCTCTACCATCGTAACGAAGGTGGCAATGATCACAATGTATGCCGGAATACGCACCTTGTCGGGAATGAGATGCTTCGTCGAAGCGATGGCCATGTTGGAACATATCAGTACGAACATCGTGGCCAGTCCCATGCTCAGTCCGTTCAGTGCGGAAGTGGTGGTGCCCAGCGTCGGGCACATTCCCAGCAGTAAAACGAAAATCGGGTTTTCCTTTACGATTCCGTTCAACAGGATGTCAAGAGGATTATTTGCTTTCATGGTTTGTTCTGTTTATTGTCTGTTTCCGTGCCGTCTCCCGTTTGGGAGGTGGCGCCACTGGTCGCATCCATGGCGGAGGGATTGTTCGAATAAGCGTTATATGCATTGCGTACGGCTTCCAGAAAGGCGCGGCTGCTGATGGTGGCGGCGGTGATGGCGTCAATCTCGCCGCCGTCCTGCACCACGGTCAGCGCATCAACGGCCGGATTCTTGCCTGTGATGGAGCTTTTCCGTTCGCCGGAGGCTGCTTCATAGCCGGTGAGCCGTTCCATCAGACTCTTTTTTACCTGTCGTGCCGGTTTGAACCAGTCAACGATTTTCGTCCCCAGCCCGGGCGTTTCCTTCTGTTCCAGCACCGAATAATCGGTAATAAGTCCCTGTTCGTCGAAGCCGACGATGATCCTTATTTCACCACTGAAGCCTTTTTTTGAAAACGAGGTGACGGCGGCGCCTGCAAAATGATTGTCTCCGTCATACGCCCTGTAGATTTCAAAGACACCCAGGTTTTCCACTTCCACCGTATCCGGCCCTTCCATGCGTTCGTGCGAGGGTAAAACCTCTTCGACGGCGCGTTGCTGTCCGGCCTTTTTCGAGGCGGCAATCGGCGCTTCGGTAAGCGAATAGACCGATCCCAGGGCTATTGCGGCAAACAGCGAGATGCCTGCAAGCGACAGTACCATATTGATAAAACTTGATTCCGGCTTTGTCATTATTTTTTCTTCCCTCCATATCTTGCGGGTTTGACATATCTGTTGATAAGCGGCGTGAAAGCATTCATGATCAGGATGGCAAAGGAGATGCCTTCCGGATAGGAGCCGAACACGCGGATGAGTACCGTGAGGATGCCGATGCCGGCTCCGTAGAGCCACATGCCGGGAACGGTCATCGGCGAAGTCACATAGTCTGTCGCCATAAAGAAAGCGCCCAGCAGTAATCCCCCCGTAAAGAGATGTATCCAGGGCGAAGCACAGACTGCCGGGTCTGCCAGATGGAGCAGATCGGTGAACACAAACACCGTAAGCAGGATGCTTGCGGGAATGTGCCACGTGATGACTTTCCGGATCAGCAGGATGAGCAGCCCGACTGCCAGTGCAACGGAGGAGGCTTCTCCCAGCGAACCGCCCATGTTGCCCAGCAGCATGTCCGTGATGGCCGGCAGATCTGCCGGATGTCCTTTCAGAATAGCCAGCGGCGTTGCCGCCGTTGCGGCATCCAAACCGTCCGTGTGCCATGCTGTCGGGCAAGGCCATGACGTCATCTGTACTGGAAAGGAAATCAAAAGGAAAACCCGTCCGACCAGCGCCGGATTGAAGGGATTGTTCCCCAGTCCGCCGAAACTCATTTTTGCAATGCCGATGGAAACGACGGCGCCGATGAGGATGATCCAAAGGGGGAGGCTGGATGGCAGACAGAATGCCAGCAGGACGCCTGTCAGGATAGCAGAACCGTCGCCGATGGTCGTCTTTTCCCTGAATAAAAACCGCTGTATCAAGTATTCGCATGAAACGCAGGCGGCAACGGAGACCGCTGTGACTGTCAACGCGTCCGGTCCGAAAAAATAGACGGACACCAGCAAGGCAGGAAGCAGTGCAACCAGCACCGTGTACATATTCTTGCGAATGTTGTCTCCACTGTGAATATGAGGAGACTGAGAGATCATAAACTGTTTTTCCATGCGTTCCTTTTATGATGATTTTCGAAGACGGGCAAGTTCTTTTACCCTGTTTTTTCCCAGGCGGATATAATCCAGTAGCGGACGATGGGCAGGACAGGTGTAACTGCATGAACCGCATTCGATGCAGTCAACGATGTAATTATTTTCGGCCATCGGCCATTGCTCATACCAGGTTGCATCCATCAACAGCGCCGGATTCAACCGCATCGGACAGACCTGTACGCATTTGGCGCACCGAATACAGGGCGCTGCCGACTTGCGACCGGCGTCTTTTGCCGGGAAGACCAGTATACCGGAACACGCTTTGGTTACCGGAACATCCACCCCGACCAGCGTCCGTCCCATCATGGGTCCGCCGCTGATAATCTTGCCCGTTGTATCGGGGAGTCCGCCGACGGCGTCGAGGAGCGCGCGGACAGGTGTCCCTACACGTACCAGCAAGTTGGACGGGCGGAAAATCTCCGTTCCGGCAACCGTCACAACCCGTTCTGTCAGCGGTTTGTTCTTTTGTACCGCTTCGTATACGGCAAAGACCGTTCCCACATTTTGAACGACCGCACCAACGGAAACCGGCAGCGCATCGCTTTTCACTTTGCGGCGAAGAAGCGCATCGATCAGTTGCTTTTCTCCTCCTTGCGGATATTTTACTTTCAACGGGACGATTTCGATGTCTCTGTACTTTGCGGAAGCCAGCGCCGTCAGAAAAGCGATGGCATCCTTTTTATTCCTTTCAATACCGATCAGGGCGCGATTCACCTGAATGGCCTTCATCAACAGACGAACGCCGATCAATATCTCTTCCCCTTTTGCCATCATCAGCGCATGGTCGGATGTGAGGTAAGGTTCACATTCGACGCCATTCACAATAAGTACTTCGGCCTTATTGCCGGGCGGAGGCAGCAGTTTGACATGAGTCGGAAAGGCTGCTCCGCCCAGCCCGACAATACCGGCCGCTGCTATTTTGTCGATAATTTCCTTTCCCGAAAGCGTACATTCCCGCACAATGGTCGAGGTACGGTCGATTGTTTCTTCCCATTCGTCTCCGTCTACGTCAATAAAGACGGATGACGCGGAGGCGCCGTTTCCCTGAAGTGCATCGCCGATTTTCCGAACGGTGCCGGAAACGGAAGAATGGATATTTGCCGATACGAAGCCGGCGGCTTTGGCCAGTAACGTACCGACCTTGACGGTGTCGCCTTTCCCGACAACCGCTTCCGCCGGCACACCGATATGCTGGTTCAGCGGGATGACGACCTGTCCGGACACCGGCAATGCGGTGATTTTGCAATTGGCTGCCTGCTTGTTTTCCGGCGGATGAATTCCACCTGTTCGAAAGGTTTTTAACATCGTAAAATCAGTTCAGGGTATGAATCGTTTCTTCTTTTTCTTTGCTGGGAGGGAAATTCAGTTCGTGAATGGCATGGCTCGGACAGGCCGACGCGCACTTGCGACACAAACGGCATTTCGTATCGTCGATGTAAGCCAGGTTATTCGAAATGGTAATCGCTTCAAATTCACATTTCTTTTGACATATCGAACATCCCGTACAGGCATTGGCACAGGCTTTCCGGGCAATGGCGCCTTTGTCCCTGTTTACGCAGGAGACATAGATACGGCGTGATCTGGGGCCTTTCCTGCGCAGCTCGATGAGGTGTTTGGGGCAGGCCTTTACACATGCGCCGCAGGAGGTACACTTTTCCTCATCCACTTCGGCGATTTGCGTCAATGGATGGATTCGAATGGCGTCGAACGGACAGCAGCGAACGCAGTCGCCGTAGCCGAAACAGCCGTAAGAACAGCCTGTTTCGCCGCCGTAAAGCGCAGCGGCAATGGCACAGTGCTTCGTGCCGTCATAAACATGGAGTCGGGGACGCGCTTCGCAAGTTCCGTTGCAGCGTACGACCGCCGTTTTGGCCACCGTCTTCCCGGCTGCTATGCCCAGGATGGCCGCTACCCGGTCCATCGTCTCGCGGCCTCCCACGGGACAGTTCAATCCCTCCAGCGAACCGGCCTTCACACAGGCATCAGCGAATCCGCTACAGCCGGGATAACCGCAACCGCCGCAGTTCGCACCCGGCAAGACCTCCTGTATCCGGCCTGTCTGGGGGTTTTCTTCCACTTTGAATCTTTGGGAAACAAAGTAGAGGACAATGGCCTCAAGCGTTCCGATAGCTCCCAGCGACAGAACGGAATATAAGATCATATACGTCATGAACAATGAATTTTAGAAACAGTAAAAACGAATTTCCGATTCAATTTGCCGCGCATCAGGTAAATCAGGCCGTAACAGGGCAGCAGAACCGACAACCCGATACATCCGCTTGTCAGTTCGTCGCCCGTCAGTCCGAAAGCAATGCCCAATGCCGCCACAACGAATGCCATCGGAAGCACACAGGCCAGCAGAATGGCTTGCATTCCCATGCCATACCGTCCTTGCAGGAGCACTTCTTCATGCAGGGCAAAGTTGCCCGTCGTGTCTTCGACTTCGAAGAGCCGGCTTTTTCCGTCCGGAACAGGACATGAGGATCCCCCATGACAGCCGCTACAGGCCGGCGGCTGCATAATCCGAACGTATACGACCGGAGGGTCAATGCGTTCAATGGTGCCGGTATATTGAATCGTTTGATGCATGTTTTGTCATCTCAACATTGCAAAATGCGGGCAAAAGTAGTGATAAAATCGGATACACTCCCTGTTTTTTCGTTTTTTCTTAAATCTCTGAAAAGAGCAAATATCACCATCGGTAGAGAAAACCGAAACTTAAGGTCTCGTTAGACTGGATGTAGGAATCGTAATCGGATGTCTTGGCTACGCCGTCGTCGTAGCGAAGGTGAAGCGTAATCAGGGTTGAGAAATAACGGCTGATGGCCAGATTCAGCGCATTGACAAACTCGGCCTTGACGTGGGTATAACTCGTGAAATAGTTGAAATTCGAAGTCCAGGCGACATTCCGGTTGGGTCGCAGCGTCATGTCGTAGCGCAGGGTGGAACCGAACTCGCTGAACTGACGTTCAAATTCCTCGTTTTCGTCTTTCTGGAAGCCATGCCTTCCCAAATCAATCGTCCGGTCGATACTGTACATATATTTATATGAAAACGGGGAGACCGTAAGGGCGACATTCAGCGAACGGTCTTTCCTTGGCGGATAGGTTTTGGCAAGGTTAAAGACCATACCGGGTTCGATCTTCACCGTGAAAGGCGCCAACAGCGCCGCCTGCTTCACCGTGGTGTTTTCCTGGAAATTCGTAAACATCTGGGTAAAAAACTCTACGTTAATCGAATAATACCATTTGTTGAACGCGCGGTACCCGAAGGAACCGTAATAACGGAACAGGTCGCTTCCGATTTTGTAGTCACGCAAGGTGTCCTTGGGCGCGTTATACATGCTGGCGTTTATTTCCATCGTGTTGTTAAATATCATTTTGTCTTTGATGTAATTGTATTGCAACAGATTCTTCGCCAGGATATTCATGTTGCTCACGCCGCCGCCCGCCCAGTTAGGGGAGATGTAGTTCTGCGTAAATTTCAAATCGCTTTGGAACGTAGAACTCCAGTATTTCCGGTCGGGAATGAATTTGGTCGGCGGCGTATAGTCCATCGGATTGGGGCCTTTCTGTTCGACCGGCACTGCGACCGTTTCTTCTTTCCGGATGAAATGAATCGTTTCATTGGGCAGGTTTTTGACGCTGTACCGGAAATAATCTATACGGTTGCGTTGGAGGTAGCGATAAGCCAGTTCCTCGATCTGCATTTTCAGGAGTTCCTTCTCGAACCATTTTCTTTGGGGATAGAGCGGCTTTTCCCAGCCCTTCAGTGTGGTATCTGCCGGCTGATACACGGTGATGGTGTCTATCGGCAGGACGTGTCCTTCCTTGAAAACGGGCGGCATGAACAGCGGATTGACGATAAGGGTATCACGAAAAGTAACCTCCGGCCCGAAAACGTCATACGCACCGGCGTATCTTGACCAGTACAGCACGGCCGGCGACAGGATCGGTGTCGGAATAACAAGAGGTTCATATGCAGGCTCGTAAGGTTTGACCGTATCCTGTTTCGGCATCACTTCCTCCTCACTGACCGGTTCCGGCAGTTCTTTCTCCGCCTCGTCAACCGGTTCCGGAAGTTCCTCTTCTTCTGCCTCTTCCACCTCGACCGGTTGATTCCTGCGAAGTGCAGTATCCTTCGGAACAGTGGCAGACGGTTTCCCGCTGTTCTCAATACGCCGACGAATCTCTGCATTAAAATTGAGATCCTGTGCGCCTGCTTGAACGCCTGTCAAAAAGCATATCAAGGAAAAAAGTATATACAGATTTTTCATCATCCCAAGTTTAGCCGAATTGCTCGTGCAAATATACTGTAAAGATTTTTAGCCGCCAAATTTCCCTTTGGAGGGGCAGGGTCAACGCATTAAAATTGGAGTAATTCGATTAGGAAGTCCTTATTCCAAGCAGCTTTAAGTCGTTTAGATCGTAGGCTTTCTTTCCCGGTATCTTTTTTGAGCAAGTTCAAC
>JAISMO010000109.1 GCA_031276675.1 Tannerella sp. | reverse complement strand
GAGGACGGCGCCTACACTGTCACGGTCGAAATTGCCGGAAACGACAACTACGAGGCCGTGACCCTGTCGCTGGGCGCCTTCGCCATCTACCGTCCGCCGGTCCCCGAGATTCGCCGCACGGTGACCCTCGCTCCTTCGCCGTACTATGACATCAGTCCGGCGCCGGGCGTTTACAGGATTGCCAGCGGCCGCGACATGGTACTCACGCTGACGCCGCTGGCCACACTGCCCGCCGGACACGTGCCGCAGGTGACGACCGGCCGCAGGATCCTTGCCGACGACGAAGGCGGCATCACCGTGGAGTCCAATGCCGACGGCACCTACACCGTGCACATCCACCGCATTCAGGAGACGACCGCCGTCACGGTCACAGCCACGGCTGTTTCGTCCGGCGTCACCTCCTCCGGCAGCCTCCCCGCTGCACGGGTGTGGAGCTACGGCAAACAGCTGTTCATCACGGCAGCCGTTTCCGGCCGGGCACAGGTTTATAATGCGGGCGACCGGCTGGTCAAACTCCTTTCGACCGTGGCCGGCGAAACGGTCACGCAGTCGCTCCCGCCGGGTATCTACCTGATCGCGATCGAAGGAAAGAGTTACAGGGTGGTTATTACGGAGTAATGTTTGATGATCATTACCGCATGAAGAGAGACCGGCTGCAAAGACCGGTCTCTCTTTTTGGGGGCCGTCAGCTGAAGCAGACGGCAATGAAAAGGAATTGGGCTAAAGCCCGTGCGGAACGGTGTGCATCGGCGGTCTGCACGGGCTTTGGCCGGATTTCTTTTTATCCTGCTGTCCGCTGCGGCGACTTTCCGGTTCCTTTCCCGTTGTTCCTTCTGTCCTTTTTGTCCGTCAGCTTTAACTGACGGAGAGGCCGCTGTACACAAGCATAAACACAATGGTAAGTCCAAGGACGCAGATAACCGTCCGGATTTGAGAAGGCGTATAGAGGGGGGCTGTCCGTCCGCCGGTTTTCCGGTGCATCCGGCAGTACAGTTGATATCCCGCCAGTCCGAAAAGACTGCCGGCCAGTGCACCCGCCAGGACGTCCGAAATGAAATGCACGCCCATGTATATTCGTGTATAGGCCATACATACACTCCACAGGAGAATGGTTGCCGTGTACCAGCGGTATCGGAAGAGCAGCAGCGTGAAAACGGCGAAACCGAACGCGTTGGCTGCGTGACTGGAAATAAAGCCGTAACGCCCGCCCCGGTAATCGCCGATGATTTGCACCTGTTCGCAGAAATCCGGATGGTGAGTCGGGCGAAGGCGCGCAAACAGCGGTTTGCAAATACCGGAGGCAAACTGGTCGCTCAACGTAATGACCAGTACCAAGCAAATCAATACAGGCAGCGACTCTTTCCAGGTTTTCCGGTAACAGACCGTAAGGAGTATCCACAGGGCCGCCGGGATCCATACGGCCTTGCCGGAGTACAGCCGGATCAGACTGTCCAGAAAGGGCGTATGCCCCCCGTTGAGCCACAGGAAGGCCTCGCGTTCACAGTCCAGTATCTGTTCCGGTAACATGAAATACTATATTTTTTCGATATCCTTCCGGTGAATCCATCCGACGCTGCCGTCTTCCAGTTCGATTTCGTTCCATTCGCCCAGCGTACTTTTAATGAATACTTTGACGCCTTCGTGCAGGACAAACAGGTCCGTTCCGCTGGCATCGGGCGAACTTTTGACCGTGACCGTCGGGGCAAAGACGATGGCGCCGGAGCGTTCGGTCAACGCCTTCCGTTCGTTCCACGCAAACAGGTTGGCGCAGATGACGATGATCAGCAGCACAATCCCTGCATAAAAACCGGTTTTTCGCAAACGCATCCATTTGGCAAAGAAGAAAAGTGTCAGGCAGCCTGCAAACAGAATGAATCCGATGATTCCGACGGCAGCCCACGTATCCACGCTGAACAGGTTCTGCACCGCTCGCATCCATTGGGTAATGAACAGCTCGCCCAGCGGTTCGATTTTGTCGGTCGTGCGCAGTTTGGCCATTTCCAGATTGAAACGGACATCCCTGTCGCCCGGATTCATCAGCAAGGCGCGTTCGTAATTCAGGATGGCCGCGGCCGTTTTTCCCGCTTTATAACAGGCATTGCCAAGGTTGTAATATACCTCATACGAATCTCCGTAATTTTTCAAAACGCTTTCGTATAATTCCGTCGCCTTTGCATAATCTTCCTGCGCATAGGCTGTTTCCGCTTCCTTCAACGCTTCCTGCGCCGTCAGTCCGTGCGCGATGCAGGTGAGCAGCAGGCACAGAAAAAGTCTCTTTAACGTTTTCATAATCATGATTTCTTTATGGTATTCTCCATCCTGCCGATGGCGCTTACCGCTTGTTTAAACAGATGGTCCATGGCGTCCGGCGCCTGACTGGGTGCATAACGTGCAAATTCACAGGTGTTCAGAATGTCCATAAATTCGCTGGACAACGCTTCTTCCACGCCGTATTTGAACAGTTCCGCCCCGACGTTGTCTTTGGTCAGATGCGAAAGCGGAATGTTCAGCTTGTCGCTCAGGTAGCCCCATACAGCCCGAAGCGTTTCGTCGTAGAAAGCTTCCTTTTTGTGTTCCTTCAGCAGTTTCTCCGCCTTTTTCAAGCGTCGTACAGCTGTTTTGTTGGCTTTTTTCGTACGAACCAGCGCGATGTTCGCATTCTCCTTCATCTGTTTGCGATACACGATGAAAAAGGCAATGAAAAGTACCGAAACGGTTATGTATATAAGGACATAAGTCAGCGATCCGAAGAAAATTTCCCGGGTGGGCAGGAAATGCACATTCCCGACTTTGATGTAGCGAATATCCTGTCCCAGGAGCCTGACATTTTCCCGGTTACTGAAATTCGATACCACCGGGGCGGCGCCGTCTCCGTTTGCCCCTTTTTCAACATGCAGCGACCAGGCATCCGAGCGAAGCGTCTTGTAGGCGCCGTCTTTCGGGTCGAAATACGAAAACGTAACGGACGGAATCTCAAAGTCTCCGGCATAACGCGGGATGGCCATGTATTCAATGGTTTTCGTGCCCGTCGTGCCGGCAGTCGTCGTCTTGATTTTCGTATCGACTTTGGGGTCATATACCTCGAAATCATTCGGGAACAGCACTTCCGGATTTTTCGCAATCCGGATATTTCCGCTGCCGGAAAGAGTCACCGTCACCGTCACGGCCTCGTTTACTTTCATGTTCGCGGTGTTCATGGACGTTTTCATCGTGTAGCTTCCCACGGCGCCGTTGAACGAAGCTGGTTTGCCGGAGGGCAACGGCTTTACGTCGATGGTCGTCGCTGGCGAAGTCAATTCTTTTTTCACATCCTGATAGGAATCGAAAAAATCGTCAAAAATACTGCGTACCCTCTTTTGCGTACGCATCCGCACGAGCACATCAAACTTTCCGGATTCAATGGTGATTTTGCCCGCGCGCTGCGGATAGAGGAAGGACTGTTTCAGTACAGCCGTCCGATAATTCCGTCCGTTGTGATTTTCCAGCGTCCATTGCGGATTCACCTCAATGTCCTGTGACAGGAAACCTTCAAATTCGGGAAATTTCAAACTCGGAACGCCTGCCACATCTACCAGCGAATAAATTTTAAACGTCACCAGAAAACCCTCCTGTTCATAGACATTCCGGTTGGATACAATCATGCGGATAAAAAGGTCTTCGTTTCCGATACCGGTTGGCTGGGTAGCCGGGCGGTTTTCTTCGTCTCCCTGTCGGTTGCCGGTATTTCCGGACGGGTCAGGGGGCAGGACTTTTATCACCAGTGCATTGGAAGTATAATTGGCATTCTTGACCTTGATCGTTGCCGGGGCAAGGTTGAACGTTCCTTCCTTTTTCGGCATCAGGATATAGGTAAACGTTTGTGTCACCGAACTGCTCTGTACACCGTTAATGAACTGGATGCTTCTTGAGAGCGAGGGAGTAGGTCCCATCAGCACGTCGAAGTCGGCAAGGTCCGGTATGCGAAGTTCCCGTCCGTCGTCAACGTTGAGCGTATACGTCAGCCGGAACTGCTGCCCCATCACAACCGCTTCGGGAGCAGCGGCCTTGAAAGTCACTTCATCCGCTTTCAGATACATCCCTGCGGCGGAGAATATCCCTGCAAACAGGAAAATGATTGTCTGTCTCATATCGGTTTTCGTTTTATTTTTTCACCACTGTTTGTCGGTTCTGCGACGTTCCTGTTGTTTCGCCTGCGCTTTCTTTACCTTTTCCTGCGTATCCTTTTCGTCCTGCAGGAATGCATCAAGCAGTTGCTGGGCATTGTCCTGACTCATCTGTTCGTCCGGCTGGGGCTGCTCCTGCGTTTTTTGTTCCTGATCCTGCTGCTGTTGTTGCTGTTGATCCTCCCGGTTTTGTTCCTGCTCCTGTTGCTCCTGCTGATCCTGATTCTGCTGCTGATCCTGCTCCTGCTGTTGCTGATCGTCAAGCAACTTTTGAGCCAGCGCCAGGTTATATCGTGTTTCGTCGTCTTTCGGGTTCAACCGCAACGACTGTTTGTAGGCTTCGACGCTTTTCGCGTATTCCTTGCTTTGCATACCGATGTTCCCCAGATTGTGGTAAACCTGTGCCAGACGGGTGGCGTTTGCTGTTCTGTTTTCGGACAGCAAACGCTCGCTCTGTCCGGTGACCAGCTGGTATTGTTCGGCTGCTTCGGGATATTTCTGCTGACGATACAGGGCGTTTCCCAAATCGTATGCCCCCTCGACGGAACGGGGGTTTACGTCTACGCTTTTCCGGTAAGCAATCTCCGCCTCGGTGAATTTTTCACTATTGTACAGTGTATTCCCTTCGCGGATATGTTTGCGTTCGGTGGCTTTCCCCGTCCCGGTGAATATTTCGCTACCGTATAACGAAAATGAGTTTCCTTCTTTATGAACAGGCTTGGGTTTGGCTTTCTGGCCAAGCACCGTCCCGGCATACAAAAGGCCTGCCGTCATTCCTGCAATGATTGCCGTAAGTCTCATACTCATAGTTTCAATTCATTAAGAAAATAATTTTACCTTTTGGAAAATGCGATTCTTCCGTTCCATGACCAAAAATTCCAGTATCAGCAGCGCCAGTACGATCCACGCCAGCAACTGGAACTGTTCGTCATACTCCGAATAAACTTTACTGTCTATTTCGGACTTGTCCATTTTGTTGATTTCACTTTGCAGTGTCCGCAAAGCCGAATTGGTATTGTCGGCACGGACGTAAATGCCTTTCCCCGCAGCCGCGATTTCCTGACACATTTGCTCGTTCAACTGTGTGACGACGACATTACCTTCGGCGTCCTTCATGAAATTACTGGTGCCGCTGAGCGGTATGGGTGCGCCCTGGGGCAGTCCGATACCTACCACATTCACCGTAATGTTTTTTTCCGCGGCCGATGCAGCAACTTTCACGGCATCGTCTTCGTGATTTTCCCCGTCCGTAATCAGCAGAACCGTCTTTCCCGCTTTCTCGTCGGGTGTGAACGAGCGCATGGCCAGACTGATGGCTGTGCCGATCGCCGTTCCCTGCGACGAAACCATCGAGGGATTGATGGACGAGAGAAACATTTTGGCCGAGATGTAGTCCGATGTAATCGGCAGTTGCGTGAAAGCGTCGCCGGCAAACACAATCAGTCCGACCTTGTCGTCCGAGAAGCCGTCCGTCATTCGGGCCAGCATTTGTTTGGCCTTTTCCAGACGGTTGGGTTTGATGTCTTCCGCCATCATGGAATTAGAAACATCCAGACATACCATGATTTCCACGCCCTGCCGCCTGACCGTCTCAATTTTGGATCCGAACTGCGGTCCGGCAATGACAAAAACAAGCGTTGTCACGGCAACAAACAGCAACCCGAATTTCATCTTTTGACGTTTGGGAGAGGCTTCCGGCATCAGTTGGCGTACCAGTTCCGGGTCTCCGTATTTCCGGATGGCTTTCTTTCTCGAAATACCCGCATAGATGAAAAACAGCATCAATACGGGAAGTACCGATAACAAATATAAAAATTCCGGATTAGCAAAACGAAACATAAGCTATCTTTTTTACGGTATCTTCCTAAACAGTGTATATCTCAATAATATCTCCAACAGCAGCAGGGTAAAGACCAGCAAGGCGATATTTCTGTATTCTTCCTGCTTTTTGCTAAATTCCTGCACGCTGATTTTCGTTTTCTCCATCTGGTCAATCTCGGTGTAAATTGCTCGCAGACTGGCGTTGTCTGTCGCACGGAAATACTGTCCGCCTGTCGTGGCGGCAATCTGCTTCAGTGTCGGTTCGTCAATATCCACCGGGATATTCTGGTATTTAATGCCGAAAGCCGTCTGGAAAGGATACGGCGCTTCGCCCTTTGTTCCTACGCCGATGGTATAGACCCGGATACCAAATGTCCGGGCAATTTCCGCAGCCGTGACCGGAGCAATTTCGCCGCGGTTGTTGGAACCGTCGGTCAACAGAATGATGACCTTTGAGATGGCCTGACTGTCCTTGATTCGGCTGACGGCATTGGCCAGTCCCAGTCCGATGGCCGTTCCGTCTTCAATCATACCGCTGTGAATGTCTTTGAACAAGTTCAGCAAAACGGCATGGTCGGTCGTCAGCGGGCATTGCGTAAAACTTTCGCCCGAGAATACCACCAAGCCGATATTATCGTTCGACCGCCCGTTGATAAAAGAAGCCGCTACGTTCTTGGCCGCCTCCAGGCGGTTCGGCTTCAGGTCTTCGGCCAGCATACTGCTTGAAATATCCATCCCCAGAATGATGTCAATTCCTTCGGTGGTTGAATTTTGCCAGTTATCGGTCGACTGAGGTCTCGCCAGTACCACGATCAGAAAGGCTATGGCCGCCATTCGGAACACATGCGGCAAATGGCGCAAATAGACTTTCCACGTGTTTGTTCTGGAAGGAACGAATGCCCGGGATGACGAGACCCGTATACTCGCCTGATTCTTGCGCATCTTCCAGATATACCATCCGGTCAATGGGATGAGCAATAACAGTAAATACAGGTAAGACGGATTTGCAAATGTCATTTTACGCTTCCTTTTATCTGATTATAATCACTTGGTTTATTCTTCATATCCGCCTCTTCCGGTTCTGTAGCCGGCGGAGGTGTTTCTTCCGGTTTGGTTTGATCAACAAACAGATACGCATTCGACAAGCTCAAGTCGTTCTCATCGGGCAGCGGATGCAGTTTGGCAAACTTCACAAAATCCGCCAACCGGAGAATTTGCCGGAGCGCATCGTATGCCGTCCGGTCGTTATTTTTTTCCTGCAACGCCTCCAGAATTTCGAGAGACGTCATTTCCATCGCATTGAACGTGTAACGCTTGGACAGATAATGACGCAACGCATCCGTGATTTGCGTGTGATATTCCTTGTGAAGCCCCTGCTGCCATAGTTTTTTACGTTTGATCCTGTCCAGTTCCCGAATCGCTGCATCGTGGGGGGGAAGCTGCGGTTCCTCCCGCCTGAACGGTAGCAACGAACGGTTGCTGCGAAGGCGTTTCACGACGTATCCAATCAGAAACAGGATAACCAGTGCAATCACGATACCGAAAATCAGCGGATAGTAATCTGCCAGTACAAACGGCGGTTTCCAGACCTCCTTGATGTCGAAAAACTCTTCCGGATGCTCCGTGTCAACCGGTAACGTCGAAACTTTCAGGGCAACCTGACCGGAATAGATGGTATCCGCTCCGTCAATTACCCTGAACGGCGGCAGCAGGTACAGCATTGAATCAAACGAGGTGATCAGCATACGCTGTTTGACGATCAGCTTGTGGTCCGTTACAGTTGAATCAGGCTGTGAAAGCGACACAATTTCCACACCGGGCATCAGATTGTCGGCCGGAAGCGGCCAATAGACTTGTCTACCCGTGTCGGTTGTGATCGTCAGATGCAGCGTTGTTTGCTCTCCGATCAGAATATCGGCCGTGTCCAGTTTGACCTCGATCACCGTCCGGGCATAAACTTCCATGCCCGACAGCAAAGCGAAAAGTCCTGCATACATTAACAATCTATGCTTTTTGAATTTCATAGCCTGTTCAGTTTCGTTTATCAAAGAGCGTAATCAAGGCTTTCACGAAGTCATCTTCCGTACGGATGGAAACCGAATCTACCCGGCACTTGCTGAAAGCGCTATTCATTTCTTCCTGCCGTTGCGTCCACCAGCTCCGATAGGCTTCGCGTACACGGCGCGACGAACTGTCAACCCATCGCTCGACGCCCGTTTCGGCATCCTTGACCTTGATCAGCCCGATCCCGGGCAATTCCGTTTCACGACGGTCGTAGACTTGGATGGCGACAACGTCGTGCTTGCGGTTGGCGATGGTTAGCGCGTCCGTGTAGTTATGTTTGTCAATAAAGTCGGAAATTAGAAAAGCCGTACTTCGTTTTTTAATGGCATTCGTCAGATAACGCAATGCCTGACTGAGGTTCGTTTTCCTGTCGTCCGGCTGAAAATCAATCAACTCGCGAATCACGTACAATATGTGACGTTTTCCTTTCTGCGGCGGGATAAACTTTTCGATCTTGTCCGAGAAAAAAATCACGCCGATCTTGTCGTTGTTCTGGATGGCGGAACAGGCCAGCGTAGCGGCTATTTCGGTAACGACGTCCTTCTTCATCCGGGCAACGGAGCCAAAATCTTTGCTCCCGGAAACGTCAATCATCAGCACGACGGTCAGTTCCCGTTCCTCTTCAAAGACCTTCACATAGGGACGGACATAGCGTGCCGTTACGTTCCAGTCAATGTCGCGGACGTCGTCCCCGAACTGGTATTCGCGCACTTCGCTAAAGGCCATACCTCTCCCCTTAAAGGCAGTGTGATATTGACCGGCAAAAATATTACGCGACAATCCTCGCGTCTTGATTTCAATCTGCCTGACTTTTTTCAACAGTTCGCTTGTTTCCATTCTTCAGATTCTTGAATCTTGAATTTAAGGAACTTCGATTTTGTTTAAGATTTCGCTGACAATTTCTTCGGAAGTCAGATTGTTGGCCTCGGCTTCGTAGCTCAGCCCGATGCGGTGACGCATGACGTCGTGACAGACAGCGCGCACGTCTTCGGGTATCACGTAGCCTCGGCGTTTGATGAATGCGTATGCGCGGGCTGCGGTCGCCAGGTTGATGGAGGCGCGAGGCGAAGCGGCACAGGCAATCATGTTCTCCAGATTGGGCAGATTGTGTTCGGCCGGAAAACGGGTGGCAAAGACGATGTCCACAATGTAACGCTCAATCTTTTCATCCAGATAGACCTCACGCATAATCTTGCGTGCCTCCAGTATCTGTCGGGTATCCAGTACGGCCCCGGACGGGATGATTTCGCCGGATATATTCTGCCGGATAACCTGTTTTTCTTCTTCCTTGTTGGGATAATTAATAACTACTTTCAGCATGAAACGGTCGACCTGTGCCTCGGGCAGAGGGTAGGTACCTTCCTGCTCGATCGGATTCTGTGTAGCCATCACCAGGAACGGTTCCGGCAGTTTATAGGTTGATTCGCCGATGGTCACCTGATGCTCCTGCATGGCTTCGAGCAGGGCGCTCTGCACCTTGGCCGGCGCACGGTTGATTTCATCCGCCAATACGAAATTTGCGAATACGGGTCCCTGTTTTACCAAAAATTCTTCGCTTTTCTGGCTGTAAATCAGGGTGCCGATAACGTCCGCCGGCAGCAGGTCGGGCGTGAACTGAATCCTGCTGTAACGCGCATCAATCAATGATGCCAGCGTTTTTATTGCCAGCGTCTTGGCCAGTCCGGGTACCCCTTCCAGCAGAATGTGTCCGTCGGAAAGCAGGCCTATCATTAATGACTCAATCAAATGTTTTTGTCCCACAATCACCCGGTTCATTCCCATAGTGATGGTGTTTACAAACGAACTGTTTTGTTCTATTCGTTCATTCAATTCTCGAATATCTACCGTTTGGTTCATAATACAATCAATGATATATAATTACTTTGTTTTTTCTGTTCCCTCATTTTTTGAGCTACAAAAATAGAACTGTTAAATTGGTCTGCCTCCATTTTTCCAGTTAAATATTACTAACTTCCCATGCAGCAAGCCATATATCTCCTTAAGCATCGGGGGTGGCATGTAAGGAGGAGAGGAACTGACCCCGGCAGTACGTCTCCTGCGGAAGGCGCATCCCGTGTACCCATGCTGTTAATGCACATGCCTTCCTCGCCTGTCTGAATCTCTCCGGCGCTTTTTTCTTTCTCCGAACAGTTTCAGACATTCCGGAATCATCTCATTCTTTACTTGAAAAATTGGAGTAATTACTCTAAAAGTTCGGGCAACTACCGGAAAAAAGGATGCGAATGTAGTATTTGCGGCGTACTTCCTCAGGTTCGCTCCCTGCTTTTTTTGCCTCAAAAGCAGGCATGGGATACATGCGCTTCAGGTATTTTCTCCGGCCAACTTCCGAACCAGTACCTTGTCAATCCGGGCTTTGTCCATCACTGCGATTTCGAACTCGAAATCTTTCCACGTCAGTTTGTCTCCCGTTTTCGGGACACGTTCCAGAATTTCCAGAATCAGTCCGCTCAAGGTATTATAATCGTATTCGGCATATAAATCTTCCAGATCAAAGTATTCGAGGAAATTATAAAACGAATACTGCCCGTCCACCAGCCAGCTGTCGTCCGCACGTTTTTTAATTTCCTGTTCTTCATCCACGTCAAACATCTGGCCGATCAGGGCTTCCATAATATCTCTCAGCGTTACAATTCCCTGAATGCCGCCGAACTCGTCCGTCACAAGACCATATTTTACCCGTGCTTTCCTGAACTGTTCCAGCGCCTTGTATACGCTTTGATTTTCGGGGACGAACTGTGGCAGCCGCAGCACCTGCGACAGGGTGAAGTCCGGCGAATCAATCCGTCCGAACAGGTCTTTCAGGTAAACCACTCCCACGATATTGTCAAACTTTTCCGACGCGACCGGGTAGATGTTGAACGGATGCGTCCTTACCATTTTGCGTACGGTTTCCGAAGAATCCCGGATGTCCATCCAGGCAATGTCGCTCCGGTGTGTCATGATGGAACCCGTGTCGCGGTCGCCCAGCGTAAAAACACGTTCCACAATGTCCTGCTCCACTTCCTCCACTTCGCCGCCGTCGAAACCCTCCCTGAGCACAGCCCGTATCTCGTCTTCCGTCACCTTCATTTCTTCAACTCTGTTGATCCTCAGCAGTAGCAGCACCAGATACGTGCTTTTAGACAGTAACCAGACAAAAGGAGAAGCCACAGCCGATAACAGGTTCATGGGTCGTGCCGTCATGACAGCCACCTTTTCGGCAAATTTCATGCCGATATGTTTCGGCACCAGTTCGCCGAGCACCAGCGTCAGGTAAGTTACCGTCATTACAATCACCAGTTTGGCTACCGGCAACGCATACGGCTGAAGCCATGCCAAGCCTTCCAGCACGCCGGCAAGATTTCCGGCAAGCGCCTCGCCCGAAAACAGGCCCGTCAGAATCCCGACAAGCGTGATACCCGTTTGAATCGTAAAAAGAAACTTGTCCGGACTGGCCGTCAGGTTCAATGCCGTCCGGGCTGCTTTTTTCCCTTTCTTCCATTCAATTTCCAGCCTGGCTTTCCGCGACGAAACCAACGCAATTTCCGTCATCGCAAGCAGTCCGTTCAACAAAATCAGTCCGGTAACAATCAATATTTCCATCTGGAAGCAATTCTTATTTTTCCGAGGCAAAGATAATGAGTTTCCGAATTTTTTGTACATTTGCCGGTCAAAAATAAAACGGTATATCGGAATGATTGAAAAAATCAAAACCCTGCTTCGGGAAATAGAAACACTGGAGGCCGTCAGTGCGGAAGAACTGGAAACACTGAGGATTAAATATCTGAGCAGGAAAGGTGAAATCGCCTCACTGATGAATGAGTTTCGGAACGTGGCGGCCGAACAGAAACGGGAAATCGGAAAAAGTCTGAACGAACTGAAAGAGAAAGCACAGAACAGAATCAACAAGTTGAAGGAGCATTTTGAACAGGCGCAGACGGACAGCCGTGTGTTCGATCTGACACGTACCGCCTATCCGGCGCCTTTAGGCACGCGTCATCCGCTGTCAATCATCCGGAAGGAAATCTGCGACATCTTCGGACGTCTCGGATTCAGCATCGCGGAAGGGCCGGAAATTGAAGACGACTGGCATGTCTTTTCGGCGCTTAACTTTGCGGAAGACCATCCGGCCCGCGACATGCAGGACACGTTCTTTATCCGGCATCATCCCGACATTGTGTTGCGTACCCATACCTCGTCCGTACAGACGCGGGTGATGGAGTGCCGACAGCCGCCTGTCCGCATCATCTGTCCGGGACGTGTCTATCGCAACGAAGCCATTTCCTATCGTGCACACTGTTTTTTTCATCAGGTGGAGGCCTTATACGTAGACCGGGAAGTATCGTTTGCCGATTTGAAGCAGGTGCTGCTGTTTTTCGCCAGGGAAATGTTCGGCGCGCACACGGAAATACGTTTGCGCCCTTCTTATTTTCCGTTTACCGAGCCTTCGGCCGAAATGGACATCTCCTGCATCCTGTGTGGCGGCAAGGGCTGTCCGTTCTGCAAGCACACGGGATGGGTGGAAATACTGGGCTGCGGAATGGTAGACCCGAACGTGCTCGACAATTGCGGCATCGACAGCCGAACCTTTTCCGGCTACGCCCTGGGCATGGGGATCGAACGGATTGCGAATCTGAAATACCGGGTAAAGGACCTGCGAATGTTCTCGGAAAACGATGTTCGTTTCCTGAAACAGTTCGAAGCGGCACACTGAAAATCCAACATATCAAAGAATCGGGAGTTTGTTTTGCGGAAAGAAGACAGATACAGGGGTGTGATCGAATGGTTCAGCCGGAACGTGCTGGTGGCGGAAACCGAGTTGCATTATACGAACCCGTTTCAGTTGCTGATTGCCGTCATACTGTCGGCACAGTGTACGGACAAACGGGTCAACATGATTACACCCGCCCTGTTCGAAACGTTTCCCGTGCCCGAGGCGCTGGCGGCTGCCACGCCGGAAGTTGTGTACGAATATATCCGAAGTGTTTCCTATCCCAACAACAAAGCCCGGCATCTGGTGGGAATGGCGCGAATGCTGCTGTCCGAATTTGGCGGCAAGGTACCGTCGGAGGTGGACGAACTGCAAAAACTGCCGGGAGTGGGACGCAAAACGGCGAATGTGATTGCATCAGTAGTATACGAAAAACCGGCCATGGCCGTGGATACGCATGTGTTTCGTGTGTCCAACCGCATTGGCCTGACCACAAACAGTAAAACACCCCTGGCTACCGAAAGGGAACTGGTCAGGTACATTCCCGAAGCCCTCATTGCCAGGGCGCATCACTGGCTCATCCTCCACGGGCGGTACGTTTGCCTGGCACGGAACCCGAAATGCGAAACGTGCGGTCTGCAACCCTGGTGCAACTGTTATGCCGAACGGGTGGCGGCAAAATAAGGTTACTGCAGTTTGTGCCTGTCGAAAAATGTTCTCAGGATCATTCGCTGCTTTTCAAAAAAAGCAATCCGCTCTTTTTCCGCACTGCAGGAAATCAGCGTGGAAGTTCTTTTCAGTCCCTGCATCCAGATCTTCATCTTTTCACAAACCGACTTCTCCAGTGAAGTTAGCGCGCCCACGCTGAAGGAAGTTATCATGGAAATGTTCTCCACATCGGAAGAGAGGTAATAGTAAGTGGTTTCAAAATTCAGGCTGGAAACATATATGTCTATCTTGTTCCCGTTGCTGTATGCGCCCTGCATGGCCAGTTTCTCCAGACGATTCAAAAAGTATTCGATTTCCTTTTTCATCAGCAGCATATCCGCGTTTGACATCAGATGGATGCTGTAAAAATAACTGATGTCGTTCAGCATATACGTCAGGAAGAGTTCATCCCAGATATAATAGGTATACTTGACAGACATCATTTCCCGCAAAAGCTGTGCATTCATCTGTTTTTGGCGTTCATTGAATGAGATTTCGGAGAAAAGTGCATTGTAATTGCCGGTTTGGTACATCCATTTCAGGATATAAAGGTAGTAAAACGGCTCGTGAAAGATCGAAAAAGGTAACGGAATGATGGTAATCGTATAGCCAAATTCGGAATACGGCAAACTTCCGGCTCTGCGAATGGCGGCAATGTAATCGGCCGTCATTTTGTAATCCACTTCTTCCTGTCTGATATAATTTTCCACGTGAAGGGTAAAAGAATGACTCCGGTAGGGCGATACCATACCTGCGACATGATCCAGCGAAATGTCCAGCTTTTTGGCGATGGTGACCATTTCGGCAAACGTAAAAAAGACTTCTCCGCGCAACCTTCTGTATATGGCCTCTTTCTTTATGCATAAGAGATCGGCGAGCGTGGCGGCAAAATTAGTCTTGTCCCATATTTTTTCTTTTGCTATATCAATGAATTTCTCATGTAGCACTTTGTCCATATTTATCATATATCCCGCAAATAAAAGTATTCATACAATGTTTTCAATTTCAGCACGAAGGTACGCAATTTAATTTAGATATCAGATATCCGGAAGTTACCGATTCCATGTCATGGAATCGTACTGTTCCATGGCATGGAACAGTACAGTTCCACTTCGCAGACCAAAATCAGACCATCGTAATGATGTTCGGCTATTCGTATGATTGTATCCTGCAAAAAAGCAATGAATCAACAACAGGGCGTTTCTTTTCTCCCGGATCAGCTGTCGTTAAGGAAATATTGACACTTATGTCCGGATGCATGAAACAGTTTCGAGGAAACGCTTTTCCTTAGCTTGCAGGGGGAAACGGCGTGTCCTCCGTACGAAAAAAGAAATTTAACATACGGAGGACACAAAAAATACTTTCGACCGGTAAGTTATTCTTCCAGCAGATTGACTTCACTGATGTCGCCCGTTTGCGGATTCACCCGAAGCGTTTTGATTTCAAACGGTTTGATATTTCCACGCCAGGAAAAACTGGCCGAAGGGAAC
>JAISMO010000099.1 GCA_031276675.1 Tannerella sp. | reverse complement strand
ACAGTGCCGAGCAAGAGCGGCCATTGAACCGATAATCAGTCACGAGAAGTATGATTTTCGTATGCTTGAAAATTACTTTTGGGGCGAAGTCGGCGTTCAAATCAACGCATTGATGTCGGGAACGGCATGGAATTTGAAGAAAATGATGCAAAAACTCAAGGAAGAGTTTGTGTTGATTATTTTTCGTCTGTTTTTTCCACGAAGTTTTTGCTGTGCCGCGGCTTGAAAAGGGAGTTAATAAGGACTGACTATTTACGCAAACGGGCGTTAATCGAGACGGTGAATGACGAACTCAAAAACATCTGTCAAATGGAGCACACGTGTCATCGCAGTTTTGTGAATTTTATCACAAAACTGATTGCTGTGCTCATTGCCTGTAATTTCCTGCCTAAAAAGCCTTCTCTGAACATGGATATGATATAGTGGATACGAGCGCTTTACGGAAGATCGCTTAGGTCGAACTCACGTTGTATTAAAAATCAACAATAAATATCGTGAACCACGAATTGCGTGTGCCTGATTTGCATTTTATTCACTAAAAATGCCGATTCGGGGGATACGGGATCCGTATAGGATCCGTACAGGCAGTGTACAGGATCCCTAAAGGATGCTTTTGGCCGTATTTTAAGATGTGCTATGGTATGACAATTAATTTTAATGAATATCGGATTCCGTTTTGACCTCCATAGCACTCTATAAAAACTATTCCTTCCTTATACAGTCGTTCTATATCTCCGGATGAACTGCTGCCGACAGTTTTTATCAACTGATAGCGACCACTACTCTTGTCGATAACCTGGACGCTGACAACGCCAATCAGGTTCTTCTTCTTGCAAACATACGTATCGCAAAAGTAGTGCTTTTTTTTGCCGGGACACCCATTTGGCCCTCCCGGCAAAAGACTGTCAATTGATTTATGGATGCTTATAAAAAATGCTGCTCCAAATTTGAAAAAAGCGACGAAGTCAGGGAAATGAAAACAAAACTTCTTTTAGCCTCTTGTACTTGCGGCGGTGTATGGGTCGGCATCGCCTGTAATTAAGAAACGAATCTCCCATCAAAATCGTAAGCGACTATCTGTACGCCCTCTAATGACAGATAGAAAGCATGTTGGAATCTGCTTTAAAACGACAGGAGGTCGTAGGTCAGGGCAAGCTGAATGACGTGATTCCGGCTTGTCATATCTTTCAATACGTTTGTAAATCCGTAGCAATAGCGACCGGAAAGCGTGATGCCGAAACGGAAGCGGTAGCCTGCGCCGCCCACCACTGAAAAATCGACCGGATTGGATGGAAAGGGAAGCGCATTGAGGTAATCGTCAATATCACCCCTGTCTGCGAAGGTCACACGCTGTTGCAGAAGCAACCCGACCTGCGGCCCCAGTTCGACATACAATCCCGTTTTTCTCCAGTATTCCCGGAACAAAACGGGTATGCTCAGGTAGTGCAACCTTCTTTTCGCTTCGTGGCTGGTACGGACTCCTCCACCATAATCCACCAGAAGAAAAACATGTTCTTTATAACCTTGCTGCGAGTACAGCAATTCTCCCTGAAGTTCGAACGAAGGCATCAGGCGACAGTTCAGGAATGTACCGGCAGTCAGGCCTTGCCGCCGGGACGGGTCTTCCGGCATGGCTCCTTTATCCTGCAAGGAGGTAAGGTTCAGTCCGACCTTCGGCCCGACTGTGAACTGCGCATCTGCTCCGGTAGACAACAGCATTGCCAGGCCGATGATAAACAGGATCTTTTTCATTTTGAACAGGTATTGGTATTTGTTATTTGCGGAAATAACGGTCGCTTTGCGGGATTATTGTGCGAAAGTCACGGCGCGGCCAGGCGTGCAAGTTCCATGAACTGTTCGACCGACAATTGTTCGGGACGCAGGTCAAAAACCGGCAAAGCATAATCCGGGAAATCCTTCCCCAGCAGTGGTTTCAGGGAGTTGCGCAAGGTCTTGCGGCGTTGATTGAAGGACGTTTTGACCACCTGACGGTACAACTGTTCATCGCAGTCCAGCGCCTTGCGGCTGTTACGGGTCATGCGTATCACGGCGCTCTGTACCTTTGGGGGCGGATCAAATGCTTCCGCACCGACGGTAAACAGGTATTCCACATCATACCAGGGCTGTATCAGTGCGCTGATAATCCCGTACGTCCTGCTGCCCGGCCCGGCAGCCAGCCGTTCGGCCACTTCCTTTTGAATCATTCCCGCACAACAGACAACCTGTTCCCGACAGTCCAGCGCCTTGAATAATATCTGGCTGGAAATATGGTAGGGATAGTTTCCGATCAGGCAAAATGCTTTTCCCGGATACAGCGCAGTCAGGTCGATCCGGAGAAAGTCTGCCGCCAGGATGCGGGCGGATAGCTGAGGGAAATGCCGGTACAGATAGTCAACCGACTCCCGGTCGATTTCGACGACGGTGAGGTCGTGTCCTTCGTCCAGCAGGAAACGGGTGAGCCTGCCCGTTCCCGGACCAATCTCCAGCACGGGCAGGCCGCGATATCCGGACAGTGTCCCGGCAATGCGTCGCGCCACCTCTGCATCTTTCAGGAAATGCTGTCCCAGCGTTTTTTTGGGAAGTATCTTTCTACTGTACACTAATTTTTCCGAAAAAATAGTACCTTTGCAGCGTGCAAAAATAATAAAAAAACAGGAACGGAACGGTATGTCCAGTAAATTAACGCAGATATTGAAAATCTTCATTCCTCTGGTGTTGGGGATTGCGATCTTGTACTTTCTATACGCCAAAACCGATTTTGGCGAATTGTGGACAAATATCCTTGGAGCGAATTGGTATGTGTTGCTTTTTTCATTGATTTTCGGTCTCTCTGGAAACCTGATTCGCGGATTACGATGGGACTTGCTGATCCGTCCGCTGGGCTATCAGCCACGCAAATCCAACCTGATATATGCCATCCTGGGAAACTATGCCGTCAATTATGCCCTGCCGCGTGCGGGAGAAATCTGGCGATGCGGCGTAGTGGCGAAAGAGGAAAAAATACCGCTGGCCCGGTTAATCGGTACGCTGATTGTCGACCGTCTGTTCGACATGCTCATGGTCGCCCTGATTTTCCTGCTGGCCATTTCGTTAAATGCCCGGCTCTTTTACAGAAGCATGCATGAGTTCGACCTCCCGGAATGGCTCGTTTCACCTTTATTCTATGTGATCTGCGTGATTTCGCTGGCGCTTGTCGTTTCAGTGATGTTTTTGCTCAGGAAGAACTATGCCGTCAAGAAAATCATCTGTTTTTTCGCCTCACTGTGGAAAGACCTCCTGCAAATCCGGCGAATGGAACGTAAAATGCGTTTCGTTGCTTATACATTAGGCCTTTGGGGTTCGTATTTCCTGTATTTTTTCATCACCTTCTATGCGTTTGACTTTACGTCCGGACTGGGCTTCACTGCAGGACTGTTTATTTTTGCCGTGAGCAGCCTCAGCATGGGAATTCCATCCAACGGCGGATTGGGGCCGTGGCAGGCTGCCGTTGTGTTCGGCATGAGCGCTTTCAGGGTGGATCTGATACAGGCCAAGGCATTCGCAACGGTCGTGTTTGCGTTTCAGTCTATCTGGACGGTACTGTGCGGCCTTTTCGGCATTGCCATGTTTTCGATCAAAAGCGAAAAGCTAAAGAAACAATCATAAAATAAAAAGATATGGGAAACAGCATTTTAGAGCTAAAACCATCCGACGTTTGGCGCTATTTTTACGACCTCACGCAAATTCCCCGTCCGACCGGTCACATGGACGGCATCACGAAATACGTCCTGACCTTCGGCGAAGTACAGGGTCTGGAAACAGAGCGGGATGAAGCCGGAAATGTCCTGATTCGCAAGCCGGCCTCGCCCGGTTTGGAGGGCCGGAAAACCGTGGCGCTTCAGGCGCATCTGGACATGGTGCCGCAAAAAAATACGGCTGTAACCCATGATTTTTCGGAAGACCCGATCGAGGCTTACATTGACGGAGCGTGGGTGAGGGCGCACGAAACGACGCTGGGCGCCGACAACGGAATCGGTGTGGCGCTGATGCTGGCTGTACTGGCTGACAAATCGCTGAAGCACGGTCCGCTGGAAGCGTTGTTTACGGTAGATGAAGAAGTCGGCATGGTGGGTGCGTTCGGTTTGAAACCCCACTGGTTGCAGGGTCGGACGCTACTGAACTGCGATTCGGAGGAGGAAGGCAGTCTGTTTGCCGGATGTGCCGGAGGAACAGACTTGAATATCACGTTCCGGTACAAAAAGGGAGCGCCGCTGATTGAAGGCGATGTGCCTGTAAAAGTGACGCTGACCGGTTTGCTGGGCGGTCATTCGGGCATAGATATCCATCTGGGACACGCCAATGCAAACAAATTGATCTTTCGTTTCCTGAAAGAAGCCGTACGCGATTACGGCGCACGATTAGCCTGTGTGAAAGGCGGATCGGCGCGAAATGCCATTCCGCGCGAAGCCACTGCCGTCATCACACTGCCGTATGACAATGTGGAGGCGTTGTGGGAGTTTGTAGCGGATTGCCGGGAATTGTGGCGTGCGGAATATGCAGGCGTCGAAACGGAGGGGATTTCCTTTTCGGCGGAAATTACGCAGCCGCCGTTATCGCTGATTCCGGAAGAAGTACAGGACGATTTGATTAATGCGGTGGAAGGCTGCCAGAACGGGGTGATCAGCATGTTGCATGATTTTCCCGGCACGGTGGAATCATCGTCGAATCTGGCTGTGATTGAGTCTGCCAAAGGGAAAATAGAGATTCGGATACTGGCGCGCAGCTCTTCCGAAAGCCGGAAGGAGGCAGTCTGTTCTTCGCTGGAAAGCATTTTTTCGCTGGCCGGAGCCAAAGTCGAATATGGAAATACGTATGGCGGCTGGCAACCCGACATTGATTCGCCCATCCTGAAAACCATGCGGGACGTGTACCTGCAACTGTACGGGAAAGAACCTGCCGTCAAGGTCATACACGCCGGACTGGAATGCGGCATCATTCAGGAAACATATCCCGACATGGAGATGATTTCGTTCGGGCCGGATCTGGTATCGCCACATTCACCGAACGAAGCCGTGAGGATTGATTCGGTCGGGAAAGTATGGGATTTTCTGGTTGCCACACTGGAGGCTATCCGTTGATTCGGGATTCAAAACCACGGAAAAGCCGATGCGAAAGGAGACGGTAGCAGCAACAGGCGACGCCTGTATTCATGTCAAAGGTGCACGGGTCAACAATCTCAAAAATATCGATGTAGATATTCCACGCGACAAACTCGTTGTCATTACCGGTTTGTCGGGCAGCGGGAAGTCGTCGCTGGCCTTCGACACGCTGTATGCCGAGGGACAGCGGCGCTATGTGGAGAGTCTTTCCGCCTACGCCCGTCAGTTCCTCGGACGGATGAGCAAACCCGAATGTGATTACATCAAGGGCATTCCGCCTGCAATTGCCATTGAACAGAAGGTGAATGTCCGCAATCCGCGTTCCACTGTCGGAACGTCGACGGAAATTTACGATTACCTGCGCCTGTTGTTCGCACGGACGGGGAAGACCATCTCGCCCGTTTCGGGGAAGGAAGTGAAGAAACATCAGGTAAGCGATATTGTGAAAACGGCGCTGGAGGCTCCCGCCGGCACCCGTTTTGCCGTTTACGCACCCGTGATTCTCCCGGAAAACCGCACGATGCAGGAGCACCTGGAAATTCTCCGCAAGGAAGGATATACGCGACTGGAAATCCGTGGCGAAGTGAGTCGCATCAGTGATGTATTGAATTGGCCCGCACTGCCGGAAACGGGTGTGGATTTGCTGATTGACCGGCTGGAAGTATCCGGCGACCCACTGCTGAAAAACCGGCTGGCCGATTCCGTCGAAACAGCCTTCTACGAAGGTCGGGACACCTGCCGCCTGCGGGTCTGGTTGCCGGACAAAACGGTCCTGTATGAATTTTCAAAGAAATTTGAAGCCGACGGGATCGTCTTTGAAGAACCTTCGGACCGGATGTTCAATTTCAATAACCCGGCAGGTGCCTGTCCTGCCTGCGAAGGCATCGGGCAGGTGCTGGGTATTGATGAAAATCTGGTGATACCGAACCGGAATCTGTCGGTTTACGAAGGCGCCGTGGCTTGCTGGAAAGGGGAAGTACAGGGCGAATGGCTGCACGAGTTCATCCTCCGGTCGGTCGGCTATGGTTTTCCGGTACACCGTGCCTATAAGGACCTGACCGAAGCCGAAAAATCCCTCCTGTGGCACGGAGCCGGAAACCTGCAGGGCATTGACGGCTTTTTCAGTCATGTCGAAAACAATCTTCACAAAATCCAGTATCGGGTGTTGCAGGCGCGTTACAGGGGCAAGACCACGTGTCCGTCCTGCCGGGGCAGCCGTCTGAAAGCCGGCGCGCTGTATGTGAAAGTCGGCGGCAAGTCGATTGCCGAATGGGTGACCATGCCCGTGGCCGAACTGAAGGTCTTTGTTGACCGGCTGCAACTGAATGAAACGGACACCGTCATAGCCAAACGGCTATTGACCGAAATAAGGAACCGGATTCAATTCCTGCTGGACGTCGGACTGGGCTACCTGACGCTCGACCGCCTCTCGTCCACGCTCTCCGGCGGCGAAAGCCAGCGGATTAACCTGGCCACCTCGCTGGGAAGCAGTCTGGTCGGTTCGCTCTATATCCTCGACGAACCGAGTATCGGCCTGCATCCCCGCGATACGAATCTGCTGATCCGGGTTTTGCGTCAGCTTCAGGCGCTGGGAAATACGGTCATTGTGGTGGAGCATGACGAGGAAATCATCCGGATGGCCGATTACCTCATCGACATCGGACCGAAAGCCGGACTGCAGGGCGGCGAAGTCGTTTTTCAGGGAGCTGTCAACAAATTGCCGCCGGACAGCGACAGCTATACGGTACGCTATTTGACCGGAAAAGAAACTATTGAACTCCCTGCTTTTGCCCGAAAATGGAACTGCCATCTCGAAGTTAAAGGCGCGTACAAAAACAACCTGAAAGGAATCGACGTGAAGTTTCCTCTGCACGTGATGACAGTCGTAACGGGCGTAAGCGGCTCGGGCAAGAGTTCGCTGGTGCGGGACATCTTCTATGAAGGAGTCAAACAGCTGCTGGACCAGGCGCCGCCATCGGTAGACTGTCGTGAAATTACCGGCGATCTCCGGCAAATCCAGGCGATCGAGTTTGTCGATCAAAATTCCATCGGCAAAAGTTCGCGTTCCAATCCCGTGACTTATATCGGGGCTTACGACGAGATACGCAAGCTGTTTGCCGACCAGCCCTTAGCCAGGCAGATGGGGTATTCGCCGGCTTCCTTTTCGTTCAACAAGGAAGGCGGGCGTTGCGAGGAATGCAAGGGGGAAGGGCGCATTACGGTTGAAATGCAGTTCATGGCCGATATTACGCTGGAATGCGAGGCCTGTCACGGGAAACGTTTCCAGCCGGACCTGCTCGAAGTGGAATTTCACGGCGCCAACATCTACGACGTGCTGGAAATGAGCGTTAATCAGGCCGTTGAGTTTTTCGAACAACATGCCTGCACGCAATCGAAAAAGATTGTCAGGAAGCTGAAACCGCTGCAAAATGTCGGACTGGGGTATGTCAAGCTGGGGCAGACCTCTTCGACGCTTTCCGGAGGTGAAAACCAGCGGGTCAAACTGGCGTTTTACCTGAGTATGGAAAAGGCCGAGCCGATGCTCTTCATCTTCGACGAGCCGACAACCGGCCTGCATTTTCATGACATCAAAACGCTGCTGAACGCTTTTCAGGCGCTGATCGCCAAAGGGCATACGATTGTGATCATCGAACATCACCCGGATGTCATCAAATGTGCGGATTACGTCATCGACCTGGGTCCGGAAGGCGGAAAAGCGGGCGGCTACCTGGTCTGTACCGGTACGCCGCAGGAAATAGCCGCCTGTAAAGAGTCGTATACAGGACGCTACCTGCAGGAAAAACTGAGCAAATAGAGACGGCGGCTCCTTCGTTTCATCACCGCCGGTCGTCGGCACATCCTTCAAAAATCACGGAAAAGTCGGCGGATTCATCCAGCCATACACGGTATCTTCGTCCCCGCTGAAAAACTTCATTGAGTTTCCGAATAAAAAATGAAAGCCGGACGACGCCGATTTCGGCCCGCCATACCTTCTATTCTCCCGTGAATAACGTGAGCTCGACGTAAGAAAAAGGCTAAAAAGAACAGGAAAAGAGATCAGAGATTCGTATCTTTATATACTAAAAGTCAAATAAGTACGAACTGAAAACCGTATCTCTTACGGATACAAACTCAAACACCTCAGGAACCTGAAGGCGTTTGATACTCCATAAGTATAAATCGAAAATCCATTTATGTGTGCTTTACAGTTCCACATACCGGAGCTTACCAGTTCCGCATACCGGAACTTACCGGTTCCACATCATGGAACCGGCCGGTTCCACTTTGCAGCAGATCGCTTAGGTCAAACTCACGTTGAATACACATGAGTTATGGCGGTAACACATGAGTTATGGCGAAAAAAGATGTGTTGTGGTGGCCTTCCATGAGTTGTTTTCTGTTGATTTACATCTATTTATCGAATAGAGAGTGTGGACGGCAAGGGAAAAAGGTACCTGAAAACAGAAAGGTATGAGGTTATCGAGAGAATTACGCTTTCGGCGCCGGGATACGCCCCTCTGCAATGCACCCCCGCAATGGCAGTCGGTTGGAGGTTACAAAAAAAATAAATAGTTTTGTGGCCTACTATTTTAAACAAAACAATATGAGAAAGAGTATCCGTATGATTGGCAAAATAAGTTTGTCAATCGCTATCGTGACAGGATGTTTCCAGTGTACACCGAAAGAAACTTCCTGTGAAAAATCCGTATCCTGTGCAAACGTGCAGGATACGCAAGGGGTGCAAAAAGAGTTTCTTGACCGCGGCTTTGTCGCCTTTACACGTGCCGACACATCGGTCTATCTGGGATGGCGGTTGCTGGAAGATGATCCTGAAGACGTAGCGTTCAACCTCTATCGCAAGATGATTGGCGCCGTGCCCGACAACGATTACGTAAAAGTGAACCGTGAACCGATTACCCGCTCGACCAATTATGTGGACAAAGGCTCGGACTATTACTGGCTGGAAGGTACGACCCCTAAGGTGCATGAAGCGCACCGCTACAAACTGACGCGCATCGTGGGCGGAAAGGAAGAAGACGTGGCCGGAGGCGAGACGTATGTCTTTCTTTCGCTGGGCGACAGGAACTATCGCTCCATCCTGCTGAACGACATCAACAGCAGCGCCAGTAAAATCGGTATCGGCGACCTGGACGGCGACGGCGCGTATGACTTCGTCCTGCTGCTTAATCCGTTGCAGTATGTCGACCCCGGCACCTGCGAAGACTGCTGGTATCGCAGCCGCGACACCTACAAACTGGAGGCATACTCCTCGACCGGGAAGTTTCTCTGGCGCTACGACCTGGGCTGGTCCATCGAAACAGGCCTGTGGTATGCCCCCTTCATCGTCTATGACCTGGACGGCGACGGCAGGGCCGAAGTCTATATCAAGGGCGGGGAAGGCGACCCGCGTGAACTGGACGGACGCGTGATGACAGGGCCTGAATATCTGCTTAAGATCGACGGAGTAACCGGAAAAGTGGTACAGAAACGTCCCTGGATTCCGCGCAATATCGAAAAACAGCGGAGCTATGACTGGACCAGCCGTAACCACATGGGACTGGCTTATCTGGACGGGAAAAGGCCGAGCCTGCTCATGCAGCGGGGAAATTACGGGATTATCAAGGTAGAAGCCCTGGATAGGAACCTGCGCACGGAATGGGTGTTCAGCACGGACGAATACGAAAACTGCTGGGGGTGCGGCGGTCACAACATCCGCGTAGCCGACATTGACGAAGACGGCAAAGACGAAATCCTGCCGGGCACGTTCGCAATCGACGACAACGGAAAGCCGCTGTGGAGCCTCCAACTGTTCCATAACGACGGCAGCGAAGTGGCCGACATTGACCCCGACCGTCCCGGCCTGGAAATCTTTTTCAACATCGAGACCGGCCTTCCGCGCAATGGCGTTTGCATGGTGGACGCCGCCACGGGCGAATTTATTATGGAATACGACAAGCCGACCGGACACGTGCATGATCAGGCTACCGTCGCCGATTTCGACCCGAAGTATCCGGGCATGGAATGCTACGCCGACGCCGATCGGGGCGACACGCATCCGTTTCTCTATTCCGCCAAAGGCGAGCGCATCTCCGATTCCTTCTACCTGAATGCAAGGCCGCTGTACTGGGACGACGACGAATACAAGGAACTGCTGGAAAACGGCAAAGTATACAAATTCGGCGGCGACACGCTGTCAAGAGACATCTACGACGGATACATCTGCGACCTCTTTGGCGACTGGCGCGAAGAAAGTATCGCCTGCCTGAGAGGGGAAATCCGCATCTATTCCACGACCGTGCCTGCCGACAACCGGAAAGTTACGCTCATGCAGGACCATCAGTATCGCATGGGAGCCGCATCCTATTCGTCGGGATACAGCACTTCGCCGCAGTTGGGACTGGCAAAAGACGCAAAACACAAGTATCCCCACTAAACCGGTGATTAGCGGTTAGTGATTAGTGGTTAGCGGTTAATTATGAATGATCAGTGGCGCGAAAGGCGGCAAACAGATGCCGCTTCGCGCCACTAACCACTAATCACTAACCACTAACCGCTATGTATAATACCGGAGATTTTATGTACATTTGCATCCTGTTTCGTAAACACAATTGATGTATGGCAGTTTATTTAGACGATGTATCCAGAACTTTCGGGGAATATCTGTTGATCCCCGGTTTGACAACCAAAAAGTGTATCCCTTCCAACGTTTCGCTGAAAACACCTTTAGTAAAACATGCAAAAAATAAAAGACCGGCTATTGTACTCAATATCCCCTTTGTATCGGCTATCATGCAGTCCGTTTCCGGCCCCGAACTGGCCATCGAACTGGCGCGCAACGGCGGACTGTCGTTCATCTACGCTTCTCAGCCGATCACCGCTCAGGCCGGCATGGTGCGCAAGGTAAAGAAATTCAAGGCCGGATTTGTCATCAGCGACTCCAACCTGACGCCCGAAGATACGCTGGCCGATGTGCTCCGAACCGTCAAAAAAACGGGACATTCCACCATCGGAGTGACCCGCGACGGCACCTGCAACGGGCAGCTGCTGGGACTGGTCACCAGCCGCGACTACCGGACGGAGAAAGATCCGGCGGACATGAAGGTCAGGGATTTCATGACTCCCTTTTCCAAACTGATTGTCGGACAGTCGGGCATTTCGCTCAGCGAAGCCAATACCATCCTGTGGGAACATAAACTGAACTCATTGCCGATTATTGACAAAGATCAAAATCTGGTCTATTTCGTCTTCCGGAAAGATTATGACAGTCACCGCGACAATCCCGACGAACTGTCCGATGGGACCAAGCAACTGATTGTGGGCGCGGGCATCAACACACGCGACTACTGCGAGCGGGTGCCGGCGCTGGTTGAGGCCGGCGTGGACGTGCTGTGCATCGACTCTTCCGACGGCTATTCCGAATGGCAAAAGGACACGCTGCACTGGATCAAACGCACCTATGGCGACAGCGTGCCGACAGGCGCCGGTAACGTGGTCGACGGCGACGGCTTCCGCTATCTGGTTGCTGCCGGAGCCGACTTTGTCAAAGTCGGCATCGGAGGCGGTTCCATCTGCATCACGCGCGAACAGAAAGGCATCGGCCGCGGACAGGCAACGGCCCTGATCAACGTGGTCCAGGCGCGTGATGAACACTTCCGCCGGACCGGTATTTACGTCCCCATATGCAGCGACGGCGGTTTGGTGCACGACTACCACATGGCGCTGGCGCTGGCTATGGGTGCCGATTTCCTGATGATGGGGCGCTATTTTGCCCGCTTCGACGAGTCTCCCACCAAAACATTGCGCATCGGCAACAACTACGTGAAAGAATACTGGGGCGAAGGATCAAACCGCGCCCAGAACTGGCAACGCTATGACATGGGTGGAACGGAGTCGCTGAAGTTTGAGGAAGGCGTGGACAGCTACGTCCCCTATGCCGGGAAAATGAAAGACAACATGGCCGTCACGCTGGGGAAAATCAAGTCAACCATGTGCAGTTGCGGCGCCATCACCATCAGGGAACTCCAGCAACAGACCAAGATCACGCTGGTATCCTCTACCAGCATCGTCGAAGGCGGCGCGCACGACGTCATCCTCAAGGAACAAAACTGATTTCCTGCCGGAAAAACGCATGATCAGTTATTTACAGGTTGACGGGTTGACGAAAAGCTTTGGCGACCGCGTCCTGTTCCGCAACACCACCTTCGGCATAGCCCAGGGACAGAAAGTGGGCCTGATCGCCGGAAACGGCGCCGGAAAAACCACCCTGTTACATATGCTTGCCGGAAAGGAAAGTTATGACGAAGGCGCCGTGGTCTTGCGTAACGGCTTGCGCGTCGGCTACCTGGAGCAAATGCCGTACTTTCCCGAAGAACAGACCGTGCTGGAAGCCTGTTTTTGTTCTTCTCATCCGACGGTGCGGCTGATTGCCGAATACGAAGCGGTGATGGCGCAGCCAAATCCGGTGATTCCCGATGATTTGATGACGCGAATGGAACATGCCGGAGCATGGGATTATGAACGAAAAGCCAGGCAGATTCTTTCCCAACTGCACATCGACCGTTTCGACCGGAAAACAGGACAGCTGTCCGGCGGACAGTTGAAGCGGGTCGCCCTTGCCGGTCTGCTGATTGCCGAGCCGGAACTGCTTTTGCTGGATGAACCGACCAATCACCTCGATCTGGAGATGATCGAATGGCTGGAGGCGTATCTGGGGCGTTCGCATGTCAGCCTCCTGATGGTCACGCACGACCGCTATTTCCTTGACCGTGTATGCAGTGAAATACTGGAGATAGACAACCTGGAAATCTATCCCTACAAAGGAAACTACAGCTATTACCTAGAAAAACGGAGCGAGCGGGTCAGCGCCCGGAATGCGGAACTCGAACGGGCCAATAACCTGCTGCGCAAGGAGCTGGACTGGATGCGCCGTCAGCCGCAGGCGCGGGGCACAAAGGCCAAATACCGTACAGACGCTTTTCACGAACTGGAGGAAAAGGCCAAACAGAAGCAGGAGGCCGGGACGCTCCGGCTGAATGTCCGGCCGGCGTACATCGGTTCCCGTATTTTCGAGGCGGTACATGTCTCCAAAAAATACGGCGACACATGGATGCTGCGGGATTTCAACTACACGTTTGCCCGCTATGAGAAACTGGGAATCACCGGAAACAATGGAACGGGAAAGTCCACCTTCATCAAAATGCTGGTCGGGGAAGTGTCGCCCGACAGCGGCCGTTTTGATATCGGCGAAACCGTCCGTTTCGGTTATTACAGTCAGGAAGGGTTGTTGCCGGATGAAAACCGGAAAGTCATCGACCTGGTCCGGGATATTGCCGAATACATCACCCTGAGCGACGGCAAAACCCTGAGCGTCTCACAGTTTCTGACTCATTTCCTGTTTGCCCACGACAGGCAGCATCAGTATGTGCACCGCCTGAGCGGAGGCGAGAAACGGCGGCTGTACCTGTGCAGCGTGTTGATGAAAAACCCGAATTTCCTGGTGCTCGACGAGCCGACGAACGACCTGGACATCGTGACGCTGAACGTGCTCGAGGACTATTTGCAGCATTTCAGGGGCTGCCTGATAGTCGTTTCGCACGACCGGTATTTTATGGACAAGACCGTGGACCATCTCTTTGTTTTTCATGGAAATGCAGTGATTCAGGATTTTCCGGGGAACTGTACGCAGTATCGCGCATGGAAGGAAGAGCAGCCCAAAGCGCCGAAGGAAGCGGCTCTCGAACCGAACCGGAGGCCGTCCGTCCGTGCCGGAGAGGAACCGAAGCGGAAACTGACCTGGCAGGAGCGGCGTGAATTTGAATCGCTTGAGCCAGACATAACCATGCTTGAAGCAGAAAAGGCACAGCTGGAAACAGCGTTAGGCAGCGGCAGCCTGTCGCACGACGAACTCACGCGCCAAGCCCGGCGCATCGCCGAAATAATAGACGCAGTCGACCGAAAAACCAACCGCTGGCTGGAACTGAGCGAGTGGGCGTAGACAGGACAAAACGTTGCGCGGTACGCTTTGAAATCCGCGTTATCTATAGCTAAAGACTTTTGAGACATCCGACCGGTCTGTCGGAACGCACTTTTCCTTCACCTGACGGCCTGGGGTTCCAGGCGGAGGATGGTCACCGAATTGGGCGGGAAAACGCAGGTGACGGGATGCCTGAACGGAAACCGGATCGTTTTCCGTTCGGGTATGATCGCGTCGGGACGCTCCAGCGTGTTGCGTCCCTCCGGATCGCCGGTCAGCTGAATCATTTCCGCCTGACGGCCGATCGTTCCGCCCGGCAGGTGCAGCGAGGTCCACTCTTCGTGGCGGGTCGTGTTGACCACTTTGAGGAGGATAGCCTTTGTATCCGATTCGCGCGTGGCCACCGTCACCAGGGAAGGACAGGCAAGCACGGTTGCCTCCGTCAGCAGGCTGTCGTCCAGGTAACACCGGATCCGCTCGTCTTCGCAAACGATCTTCACCGTATACCGGCGGCCTTCTGCCAGGACCGGCGTAACGGGCGGCGCCAGCGGACGCTCCACACGCCCCGCGCAGTGATACAGTCCGGCCGTGCCGTCGTCTGCAAAGATCAGGGAGATACAGTCGCCCTGTTCCTCCACCCGTCCGTTGTCGCGCACCTGCAGCCTGATTTTTCCCCGGGCCTGCATACGTCGGAGGCGTGCCGAGAAGGTATAGTTATAGGCCGTACTGTCGCCGGCCGTCACATACGTCCGCTGTTCATCCCCGGAAAGCGACTGCAGGCCGGAAGTCGACCGTCCGAACATCAGATGCCGCCTTTCGATCCGTTCGGTCGGCGTTTCGGGTGCTGCCGGCGCGTCGGGGTCGGACGACGCACGCTGCTGCATGTGCCGCTTCTCCGCGAACTCCGTCCGGCGGACGGCCGTCCGTTCATCCTTCACAAACTTCAGCGACAGGGGGACGCCGTTCAGCGTCATTTCGCTCACCTCATAATCCTCGCCGTAGCAGATGACCGACACGCCTCCCCGCGTCACCAGCGGTTTCTGAAACGTTTTCACTTTCGTTACCAGCAATTCGTCGCCCCGGTGAGAGGCGAACATTTCCAGCACATGCCAGGACGGACTTTTCACCAGGCCGAAGCCATCAAAGGTGATGGCCGGTACGCCGTGCGACGGAAAACCCGCATGGCCCAGCAGAGGCGAGTAGGCAATTCCCTTTACGTTCATCGGATTCCGTTCCGCGCCGATCAGGAAGGCGGCTTCGCCCACCGCCGCCCGCAGCGTCCCGGCCTCGGGTGCGTGGGAGGCTCCGAACTCCCCGATAAACATCATCGGCGTGCGGATGCTCAGGGCGCCCACGTCGAAAAGGTTGTGACTGCCGATTAAGAAGTCGACGCCGGTCTGGATGTGCATGTCAATCCAGTCTCGCCGGAAACTTTTCACGGCAGTGGAATCGGTACTGATGAACGACACGTCGGGAAAACGCTCCCTGACGGCCTGACGCAGGTAGTGATAGCGGCGGGCATAAATGATACCCCTGTTTTCACTTCCCACCTCCACCATGTTCAGGTTGAACGGCTCCGCATGGCCGTTATCGGCGCGCATCCGCCCGTAGAACGAATCAACCGGCGCATTGGCATACGCCAGGGCCTGTTTCAGGCGTTCCGCCCAGACGCCCATCTGCTTGATCTCCTCGTAGCGCAGGCGGTAACGCTGGTTCAACATGCCCGCATTCGCCACATAGAGCGGCCGTGCCCCCAGGTCTTCGCTCAGTTGCAGGCAGTCATGAAAACCCATGCCGTTACTCGAACCGTATCCCCAGATGCTCCACAGGGGTTTGCGCTGTTCAACCGGCCCGACCGATTCTTCCCATCTGGGCGCCGATTCCATCGAATAACCTTCGGCAAACGCGCCGCCAGGGAAGCGGACAAACTGCGGATGCAATGCCGCCAGCGCTTCGACCAGGTCGGCCCGCCATCCGTTTGGACGCTCCTTCCACGTCTTCAGGGGAAAGAGAGATACCTGGTCCAGATAAAACCACAGACCGCTGTCGGCGCTGAAAACCAAAGTCGCACGCGACGTGTTCTCCGTTGCCGTAAAACGGTGGCGCACCTGCGTCCATTCGGCAGACGGACGTATCTGCAACACGTCGCTCAGAGGCTTGCGCGCCACCGAATCCATCAGCCGGACGCGCAGCAGCGCATAACTCCCTCCGCGCAGCCGGAACGACAGTTCATACGCCTCGCCCCCATGCAGCCCGATGCCGTGAAAGCCCTCCGCCACAACGCCGCCGGCCTGTCCGCAACAGCCCGTCCGGACTCCCAGTGAACGGTTGGTTCTTCCGTCGGCCGCATAGGTGGTGTGAAGATACCAGAACGTCTGATCATCCAGCCGCCGCCAGCCGGAAAGCGCCTCCGGAACAGCAAAGGGCACTTTCCATCCCGACGGCGTAATTAAATGACCGGCGGTGGCGTCATACAGACATCCGGCCGGAACGGCGCCCTCTTCAAAATCCCTGTTCCGCACCTGCTCCGCATAGAGTCCGCCTTCAACCGCATGGTTGATTTCCTCAAGCGTCAGGCCATACAGCGACCCGTTCACCGGCGTCGTCAACTTCTCCAGATCAATCGTGATGGAAGACGTCACCGACGGTGTCGGCCTGCACGCCCCCAATAACAGCAGAAAAAGACTGCCTGTAACCAAATTCATTTTCATTGCATACCATCTGTGCGGATGTATCCCGTTCATAACGCAGTCAAAAATAGCGGATATCTTCCAATCATCAGGAGAAAGCGCCCTTTTTTTAACGCGATATAACATTCAGGCCCGCCTGTCCTCCCCGACCTTTTCCATCTGCTGACCCGTCGGGCACACCAGGCCATCTTTCGCTCTGCTATAATAAAGGATATGACAAAATCAATAAAGGAGCATTTTGCTCTTGAGACAGCCCCCTTTTGCTTCACCTGACGACATGGAGTGAAAGCCGAACAGCCCTGAGCAGGAAGGGGCTTAGCGATGAAAAATCACTAAGATGTAACAGACAAACCTCATTTCTACCTCATTTTCTTTACAAAACAACCTCGTACCTTTGCGTCAAGAAAAAAAGGGGCCGATGATTAACAAATGTTGTAAATTTGCCGAATCATCGGGAAAGGGTAGAAGAGCAAAAACAACCAGGTAAGTCAAAAACTATACCGTTACTGAGACAGGGCCGACGCATCTAATTTTTTTGATAATCCGCTAATAAGTACTATCTTTCCGTCCAAAAACATCTTATGGAAAGTCCTCTCAGTTATTTTTCTACCCTTAGGGATCCTCGTGTAGAGCGTACGCTTGAACACAATTTGGAAGATATTCTGTTTATCGCCATCGCTTCGGTTATCTGTGGCGCAGAAAGCTGGAATGATATGGAAGAATTCGGCAAATCCAAAGAAGAATGGCTGAAAACATTTTTGTCACTACCTGACGGTATCCCTTCGCATGATACTTTTAACCGTTTGTTTTCCGCTCTTGATCCCGACGAACTGGGCCGTTGCTTTCTCTCATGGACTTCTGCCGTTGCCAGAGAGTTGGAGAATGAGGTTATCGCCATAGACGGTAAAAGTATGCGGGGTACACGTACGTCTGGAAATAAAAGTATCGTTCACATGGTCAGCGCATGGGCTGACCAAAATCACATGGTCTTGGGACAGGTAAAAGTGGATGAAAAGCGTAATGAGATAACGGCTATTCCTGAACTGTTGGAACTGTTGGTACTTAAAGGCTGTATTGTAACAATCGATGCGATGGGCTGTCAGAAAGATACAGCCTCTAAAATCATAGAAAAAGAAGCCCACTGCCTGTTGGCTTTAAAGGGGAATCAAGGCCATTTGCAGGAGATGGTGGAGGATTCTTTCCGTTTTTTACCGGTGGTATCTTCCGATGAGCAGGTGGATGCGGGGCACGGGAGGGTAGAGCCCCGTCGCTGTCAAGTACTCAATGATCTGTCTTTGATTGAAAACAGGGAAGAATGGAAAGAATTGCGTTCTCTTATAAAAATAGAATCGGAACGCTATTTTAAAAACAGTGGAAAAACAGAGCGAGAAATACGTTTTTACATCAGCAGTCTTGAGGCAGACGCCGGATTAATCAATCATTCAGTACGTAAACACTGGGGAGTTGAGAACTCCCTGCATTGGGTGCCGGATGTGGATTTCAGGGAAGATTACAGCCGCAAAAGAGTTGGTTATGCAGCACAGAACTTCACTTTAATCAACCGGATTGCACTGAATTTACTTAAAAATGAAAGAA
>JAISMO010000084.1 GCA_031276675.1 Tannerella sp. | reverse complement strand
TCAATTGTGATCCGCTTATTTCACGTCGTAAAAGCATCAAAAACAATAAATTCGGCGTCTCTTTCCGGGTTGCCCGCTCAATCGGTTCCATGCCCGCAAAGCGGCTGAACAGGCGCTGCCGACAGGGTATCGGAGTCGACATGGACGGGGGTGTTGCAGTCGACGGCATCCGGCCTTTTCACGGGGACAGCCTGCCGGGCGGTTTCGCGGCAGAGGAGGAAGAAAACCCGGCGGCGGCCTGATTTTGCCGGGCTGTCTGTTGTTTCATTCGAATCATGTACCTTTGCGGCAAATTACAGAAAAATGATACACTCCATGACCGGATTCGGAAAGGTTACCGCCGAACTTCCGTCGAAACAGGTAACAGTGGAAATCAAATCGCTGAACAGTAAACAGCTTGATTTGAATACGCGGATTTCCGCCGTCTACAGGGAAAAGGAAATCGAGATTCGGAACGAACTGTTGCAGAGGCTGGAACGGGGCAAGATCGAACTGTCCATTCATATCGAAAACATCGGCAAGGATACGGCGGCCAGAATCAATTTTCCGGTAGTGGAAAGTTATTATGAACAGATCAAAGCCCTGTCGGACAGCCTGCACCTGGCTGAGCCGTCCGACTGGTTCCGGACGTTGCTCCGAATGCCGGATGCGGTCCGAAACGAGGTGGGCGAACTGGAGGCGTCGGAGTGGGAAACGGTTCACGGGGCCATGAGCGAGGCCATCCGCCGGCTGATCGATTTCCGGGTACAGGAAGGCGCCATGCTGCAAAAACTGTTTGAGGAGAAAATTGCAGCCATTGCGGCTTTGCTCACGCAGATTGATCGCTATGAGGGCGAACGGATTGAGAAAATCAAAAGCCGTCTTTTGGAAAACCTGAAACATGCCGGCGAGATGGAATATGACCGGAATCGCTTTGAGCAGGAACTGATTTACTATATCGAAAAGCTGGACGTGAATGAGGAAAAGACGCGCCTGTGCAATCATTTGAAGTATTTTGTCGACACCATGAATCAGGGTCACGGACAGGGAAAGAAACTGGGTTTTATTGCCCAGGAGATTGGACGCGAAATCAATACGCTGGGTTCCAAAAGCAATCACGCCGAAATGCAGCAGATTGTTGTGCAGATGAAGGACGAACTGGAACAGATCAAGGAACAGGTACTGAACGTGTTGTGAGATGGACGGGAGGTCAGGCATCTTTTCGGCGCCGCCGGGCCTGGAGCAGTCCGGCCCGGTGGGCGGGTCTGTGGATCCAGAAACCGGTTTTGCCGCGGAGGCGAAGCGGGTGGGTATCTTTTCGGGATCATTCAATCCGGTGCATATCGGGCATCTGGCGCTGGCAAACTGGCTGTGTGAATATGACGGGACGGATGAAATCTGGTTTCTCGTCACGCCGCAGAATCCGCTGAAGGAAACGAAAGAGCTGATGGATTTCCGCCGGAGGTTTGAATGGGTGCGGAAGGCCGTTGCCGGTTATCCGAAATTCAGGGTGAGCGATTTCGAGTCCACCCTCCCGCGGCCCTCTTATACCGTCCGGACGCTCCGGGCGCTCCGGGCTTCCTTTCCCGACTGTCTGTTTCATTTGATTGTGGGCGCGGACAACTGGGAAAACATAACGCAGTGGAAGGACGCGGAGGCGTTGCTGGCGGAATTTCCCCTGCATATCTATCCGCGCAGGGGGTATGATCCGATCCTCCCTTCTCCGCCCGCGCAGGTGCGCATGGTGCAGGCGCCTCTGCTGGAAATCTCGTCTTCGTTTATTCGCGAAGCCCTTGGACAGGGAAAAGACATTCGCTTCTTCCTGCCCGAGGCCATACGGAATGAAATCAATCAATTAAAAAAAATGATATGAAAATCGCCATTCTCTTTTTACTTACATTCAACTTTTTCAATATGACACATGCAGCCAATCCGTTGCTGGGGAGAACCTTCGGAACTCCCCGCGAAACGTATCCGTTTGACAGAATCAGACATGCGCACTATCTTCCCGCCGTCGACGAAGGTATCCGGCGGGTGGAAAAGGAAGTCGCAGCCATCGTAAACAACCCGCAGCCGCCGACGTTTGAGAATACCGTCGTTGCGCTGGAACGCAGCGGGGAATTGCTCGACAGAGTGACTTCGGCCTTCTTTGCCGTTCTGAATGCGGAAGCGGACGAGGAACTGATGAACCTCTCGCAGGAAATTTCGCCCAGACTGTCGGAATGCCGGAACAATATCCACCTGAACGAGGCCCTGTTTGCCCGCGTAAAAGCCGTATACGACCGGAGAGCCTCTCTGAACCTGCCGGTCGAGGAGGCCCGGCTGCTGCAACTGACCTTTGACGGATTTGCAGATAACGGCGCCGCCCTTCCGCCGGAAGGGAAGGAACGCTTCCGCCGGTTGAGCATGGAATTAAGCCGGCTGCAACTGACATTCGAACAGCATGTGCTGAAGGACAAGAACCGTTACGAACTGCTGCTCACGGACGAAAAAGACCTTGCCGGTCTGCCGGAATCCGTCCGCGAGGCCGCTTTGCTGAAGGCCGGAGAGAGAGGGAAAACCGGCTGGCTGTTTACGCTTTCCGAGCCAAGTTATATCCCGTTCATGCAGTATGCGGACAACCGTTCGCTGCGCGAGCAGCTGTTCCGTGCCCGCCAGCGCGTGGGAAACAATGACAACGCCTACGACAATAAGGAAAATATCAAAAATATAGTCCGCATCCGCATGGAAATCGCCCGGCTGCTGGGGCATGAAAACTACGCGGAATATAAGCTGAAAAACAAAATGGCCGGGAAATCCGAAAACGTCTACCGGCTGCTGGAACAGTTGCTGGAGGCATACAGGCCGGTAGCCGTCAATGAATACAGCGCCTTGCAGGGTTTTGCAACGGGTATCGAAAACCGGCCGGTCACCCTGATGCCGTGGGACTGGAGTTATTATTCGGAAAAGCTGAAAAACATTCGTTTCCGGGTAGACGACGAAATGACGCGCCCCTATTTCGAACTGGAAAGGGTCACAAAAGGCGTCTTCGATCTGGCGACTCAGCTGTATGGCATAACCTTCGCGGAGCATCCGGGGATTCCTGTATATCATCCGGAGGTAAGGAGCTATGAGGTGTTTGACAAAGACGGCAAGTTTCTGGCGGTACTCTACACGGATTTCTTTCCGCGCGAAGGGAAGCAGTCGGGCGCATGGATGGACGGTATCCGGCCGCAATACAGGGATGAAAAGGGCACTGACCACCGTCCGCACATCGTAATCGTGATGAATTTCACCCGTCCGACCGAAACGAAACCCTCCCTGCTCACGCACGAAGAAGTCAATACCTTCCTGCACGAGTTTGGTCATGCCCTGCACGGCATGTTGTCGGAAGTGACCTACGGCAGCCTCTCCGGTACCGGCGTTGAACAGGATTTTGTGGAACTGCCGTCCCAAATCATGGAAAACTGGCTGGATGAAGAACCGTTTTTAGACCGGATTGCCGCGCATTATCAAACCGGAGAGAAAATCCCCTCCCAACTGGTTCGCAACCTGATAGATGCTGCCAATTTTAATACCGGTTACAAGTGTTGCCGACAGGTAAGTTTCGGTCTGTTGGACATGGCCTGGCACACGCTCGCAATGCCTTTCGACGGTGATGTGGCCGACTTTGAAAAAAACGCCTGGGAACGCGCCGTTATTCTTCCGGATGTCCCCGGAACGCTGATGAGTTGCAGTTTCAATCATATCTTTTCGGGTGGATATGCCGCCGGATACTACGGATACAAATGGGCGGAAGTGATGGATGCCGACGCCTTTTCGGTATTCAAGGCAGCCGGCATTTTTGACGGGAATGTGGCGAAGGCTTTCCGTGAGCACATCCTCTCGAAGGGTAACACGGAAGAACCGGAGGTACTCTACAAACGCTTTCGCGGTCGTGAGCCATCGATTGACGCGCTCCTGATTCGTAACGGGATAAAAAAATAACCGGTCCGGTGCGGATGTTTCGGCAGGAACGGGAAAAGCGCTGACAGACGATCACGGTCAGCGCTTTTCCCGTTCCTTTTTTCGGACACAAAAATCCCGGTAAAGACCGAACCGTCTTTACCGGGAAACCATACTCATTTACTGCGATTCTCAGGCCGCTTTTTGCAGCTTGAGTGAAGGGAATGCGTACATCAGCCCCTCAAACGCGCCGAACAGTACGCCCGTGTATAGCAAATCGCCGGCGAGTCCGTTGCGGAAAAACGGCAACGCTGCTGCAAAACAGGTCGCCAGCCCTTCCGGGGTATGCGGATACATGCCCGACGATATCCATGTGCCAAAGTTGGTAACCAGAAAGAAGATCACCGAGGCGCCCACAGCGGAACCTGCCACATGAAGCACACGCACTTTCTTCAGCGTGAATGTTCCCATCAGCACAATCAGCGCCAGCGCCCCGTAGGTATACAGGAACCAGAACATTTGTCCGTCCATGTAAGCACGGTATACCCACGTGTTTAATACAAAATCACTCAGCATCATGGCCGCAATCGGAAGGATATACGCCCAGTAACGCCTGCTGTAATAGGCGGCTCCGAAAAGCGCCATGCCGGCTATGGGTGCAAACCCGGCCGGATGTGGAATAAGCCGGCTCGCTGCCGCCAGCAGAATGACCGCACAAATAATGCCGAATCGCAAATTTACTTTTTTATTTTCCATTCTTTTATTTATTAATTTGTTATCTGTTATCTCGATGCAATCAAGTCAACTGTTCTCCAGGAATGAACGAACGTAACAAACATCGCCGGGCAAAGGTAGTAAAAAATTCATATCTGCAATCCGGCAAAGACGGGCGAAGCCGGTTTTTGTGTCCGCTCCTGCGGACGTTTCCCGTGTCGCACAGCCTGTCGGATCTTTCATCTTAATATATATCGGATATGCTACCTCCATCGGCTGAAAGCCGCAATCTTCATAACCTTAACTTGACGACACCGGGTTTTAACTGACGGAAAAAAGAGACAAAAAAAATTCGGCTTTTTTTCTTTTTTCTTGCATGTTCTTTTTCTTTTCCCTACTTTTGCCGCCGATATTCATTTTTGTTTCTTTTAAAACCGTATTTTGAATCATGACTGCAACTTTGAATTTTCACTCCTGCGCGCATGGCACGACCGTTTGTCCGCCAGCTAACAACATCTCCACAAAGTTAATAAATGGTATGGGGGGGGGGGTAAATCTCTGTTTCCCATTCAAAACTGGCCGCTAAACCAGGCAAACGGATTGACGTATTCGTTCATAAACTCCCTGTCTTCATATCGTGCACAACCGGCTTCATACTATTCAAACATCCGGGGATTCAAACAGTCAAAGGCTTTCGGAAAGCGCATTCCCTGCATCCGTACAGTGAATGTATATGCCTTCCTTGATGACCTGAATTTCTTCCACGCTTTTTTTCTTCTTCCAGACCGTTTCAGGGTATCCGGAAACGGTTTCAGGGATTCCAGAAATGATTTCAGGGCGTCCAGAAATGATTTCAGGGCGTCCGGATGCGGTTTCAGGGATTCCGGAAATGATTTCAGGGCATCCGGGAAAGGGCTTCGGAAAGCGCCCGAAACATGTGGCAACTTATCCATTATTAAATATAAACAGTTAAAAATCAAACGAAGATGAAAAAGAAAGATTACATGCCTGAAAAGGACGGGGATTTTGACGTCCTGCAAAACAATGTGTACACTGCGGCCACGACCAGTGCAGCGAAATGGCTGATTCCACAGGAACTTTTCACCGCGCTCAACGTGCCGCGACAGCGATGGATCAGTGCGTATGCGGCGTATTGCAATCCGGCCGCGCGCACGTCGGCCGTCACAAGGGAGAAAAACGACGCGAAGAAGGAATACAGGGCTGCGCTGCGCACCTTTGTGCAGGGGCAGATCATGCACAACACCCAGGTGTCCGACGCCGAACGGCTCGCCATGAGCCTTCCGGTCTACGACCGTATACCCACGCAGGCACAGCCGCCGAAAACACGTACCGTCATGGAAATCGTGTTCTCGCAAATCCTCAAACACACCGTCCACGTGCGCGACAGCGAACTGAAGGGCGCCGGCAAACCTGCGCACGTCATCGGCTTCGAACTGTGGCGGCGCATCGGCGGCGATACGGAACCGAAGTTTGAGGAAATGCAGCTGGTCGAACTGGCCACCCGCTCGCCCCATACGCTGGAATATACTTCCGCCGACCGCGGCCGGCTGGTCTGGTACGCCTCGCGATGGGTCAACACCCGCGGCGATAAGGGACCCTGGAGCGAAATCATATCGGCCATCGTGCCCTGACAGTTCGGTTTCATTCCATGAAAGCAAACTTTATCAAGTAATGACAAACAGACTTTCTACTAAATAATGTGATTCAAATTAAAATCCGTGAACATGAAAAAAATGATTGTGACATGCGTGCTGCTGGGCAGCGCCGTAGCGACCGCCTTCTCCCAGCATATCGAACTGAAGGGCGTCGTCAGGGAGGCCAAAACCAACGAAGTACTGGCCTTTGTGAATGTGGTATTGCAGACGCCGGATTCCGCCTTCGTAACAGGCGCCGTATCGGATGATAACGGCAAGTTTGCCATTCCGAACCTGAATCCGGGCGACTACCGGCTGGCCCTCTCCTTTATGGGATACAAAACGCTGTATATTGAAGTGGCCGGACTGAC
>JAISMO010000170.1 GCA_031276675.1 Tannerella sp. | reverse complement strand
GATTTAATATTCCCATGGTTTTAACGCCGTCGTAAAATACTCGTCGAGTTTATCCTTCGGAAAGGCTCCGGTGAGATAGCGACAGATGTTTTCGGCCTGCGCGATGACTTGCGAAGGATCACAGGCCGGATGCCGGAGGAGCATGAAAACGATTTTCCGGCGAAGCCGCTTTACGCGCACGGGATTTGATGTTTTTGCAGCCATTTGTTTGAAACTGTTTCGGAGGCAAAGATAGCGTATATGTTGAATATAAAGTAAAAGAAATATGATAAGATTGTCTGAATTGTATCCCGAATTAGCGGGCCTGAAAGTAGATGTTTGCAGAAAAATAGCGGCTGTTACCATAGATGAATACAGTTTTGAATTGCAGCCCGGGAGTTCCGAATTTCAGTATGTATCGTGTCCGAATCCAAACTGCACAAGCCGGTTTGATATAACGTTTCTGATAAAGGAGGCCATAGCCAAAAGAGGGGCGATTTGCGGTGAAATGGGTTGTGACGGTAAATTGTCGGCAAGATATTTGAAAAGTCAGGCCCAGACTTGCGACGGGATTTTGATTTTCAGGATAACTCCTTTGTTTCGATAATTCGGCACAGCGTCCTGTTTTTGTATGCCCGGTTTGAAGATAAAAGAATTTTATGCGTGATGTGATCCTGAATCTGTCCCTGTATGGCTTCCAGTCGGGAGAATTTTTCCAGCTGGTTTTCCGGTACCCGGGTGGTGCGATAAACGGCTCTCACCTGTTCCCAAATGTCGGCTAAGGTATAAAGGTCGTCTATGAGTTCCGCGCATTCTTCTTTTTCGATTTCAACATGCGCACCTAAACGGGGGATTTCTATCGGCTCTTTCATCGCTTCAATCTTCCTCTTCCCGGTAAAGCAGTGTCCACCGGAAGAATTTGCTGTTAAGGACGAGATCGAGCAGTTTCACCATTCCGGTTTCGCCGCCAAAAATAAGTCCGATCAGCCCCGGAACAGCGATAAGGGGCGTACAAAAAAGCCCGACAATACGCCGGAAGGCGCAATACAGAAATTTGAAAATAAACATGCCTGCGTTCGTTTTTAAGTTGTTTCAAGGGCAAAGATAAACGAAAATGTTTATTGACGCAGTAAAGAGTCCGGTGAAAACAGAGACGTTGTTTCACGAATGTTTCACGAAAAATTGATGATTTTTCGTAATGCACTGAAAGACATATGGCATGGATATTGTTGGAACCGCTATGATTTCAGGGTCGACGACTATGTCGAGCGCAACGAACGGCAGCAACGGCGGGAAATCATCATCGCCGAATCGGGCTACAAAACACCCGATGAAATGATGTTCCTGCGAGACCTGCTGCAGAGCGACCGCGTCGAACTGATCGACGCGGACGGCGCCCGCCGCGAAGTCCGCGTGAAGGCGGAGAATTTCTCGCACGCCCTGTGGCCCTTCCAGCCCGAAAGCGTCGAACTGTCCATCCGCTTCGCCGAAAGCGACTCCCGATTCACGCCCCGGCTCCCCCTTGACGACTCCCGCCTCGACCGCATTTTCATGCTGTCGTTCAGCGTGACAGCCGGACACGAACAGATTTATATTCCCTTTACCGGCAATGTCGATCTGCTGATCGACTGGGGCGACGGCACCGAAGAGACCGTTACCGCAGACAATCCGCAGCATGCCTATGCCGCGCCGGGCGAATATACCGTGGCCGCCGCCGGACACGCCGACCGTCTCCAGCAGTCGAACACGTCGTATCCGCCCTTTTATCAGGCAAACTGGCGGCACGCTCTGACGGCGGTCGAACGCTGGGGCGATCTGGGTCTCAAGAGTCTGGAATTCGCTTTTGTCCGCTGCTCAAATCTGCGTGAAATCGAACGGAAACCCCTGTACCTGTTCAAAAATCTGACCTCCCTGGCGTATGCCTTCAGCGAATGCATTTCTCTGAACGCCGTCTTTGAATCGATGGATGCGCCGCTGCTGCAGTCGGCTGCGGGCTTTTGCGCCGGCTGCCACTCGCTGGAATACATACCGGACGGTCTCTTTGCCAAATGTCCCGCCCTGGAGTATGTAAGCTACGCCTTCCAGAATTGCCTTTCGCTGGTTCACGTGTCGGAGATGCTGTTTGCCGGCTGCGAGGAACTGACACAGGCGGAAGCTGTTTTCGGCTCATGTGTGGAGTTGCGGAATGGCGTTACGTTTTTTTACAATAAAAAAATACAGACATTCAACCAGTTATATGCAGGATGCGCAAATCTTGAAAGCATCCCGGATTACTGTTTTGCGGATTCGGCCGCAACTCACTTTGAGTCTGTTTTTCAGGGATGCACTTCGCTTGCATCCATTCCGGCGCATATATTATCGGGAGTGGGCAACGCGCGTTCCTTCTGGCATTTTGGAGAATCTTCCGGGCTGGAATCCCTTCCGGCAGATTTGTTTGCGGACTGTCCGGACGCAACCGATTTTACTTACGCTTTTCAGGCCGCAAAAATGCAGACCCTTCCGGAAGACCTGTTTCAGCATCAGACCGGCATTACCTCGTTTTACGGCACCTTTTATCAATGCGCGAATCTTGCCGAAGTTCCGGCCGGCCTGTTCCGCAACAATATAAACGTGACCTCTTTCGATTCCTGCTTTTTCGGATGCGTGAAGCTGACGGCGGTTCCGGCCGATCTGTTCCGCTATTGCGTGAATGTCACCTCATTTCGGTATACATTCACAAATTGCGAAAAGTTAACCTCCGTTCCGGCCGGTCTGCTGGCTTACCAGGCGAACGCTGTAAATCTGGAGAGCATGTTCTATGGATGCAGCCTGATCGCATCCGTTCCGGCCGGTCTGTTCGACGCCATTGCCGATTCGCCTTCAACCCGGGTTGACTCCTGTTTTGCCCATACAGCCATCACCGCCATCGATGGAAACATTTTTGCGCATCTGACACAAATCACGCAGTTGAGATACGTGTTTTCCCATACCCCGCTTGCCGTCATACCGGCCGGGCTGCTGGCCCAGAATACGGAAGCGGTGAATGTGGAAGGACTGTTTGAGTATACGGACGTGACGGATATTCCGGAGGGCCTGTTTTCCGCCTGTACGAAACTTCGGTATGCGGCCCAACTTTTCAGTTACTGTGTTCATTTAGCCGCCATCCCGAATCTGCTCTTCGATGCAAACAGGGAGATACTGCAGTTTGGTACGGTTTTTTTCAACTGTACCGCCCTGAACGGCGCCAGTCCGTCCGGT
>JAISMO010000131.1 GCA_031276675.1 Tannerella sp. | reverse complement strand
ATTGCGCGGACCATGAATATCCATGACAGGATCAGCGTGCGGCTTGCCCGTCGGAACGGCTGTTTTCGGAGCGAAAACCTCGCTGCTTCGAGCGAGCACATTTTGATGCGGTTGCCCTGCCAATCTCCTGCCTGATACCTGAATCTTTGAAAATATGCGTATCTTTGCCACCTGAATCAGATTAGGGACAGTTTCCTAAATAAAATACGGCAGATGAAAGTGTTGAAATTCGGCGGAACATCCGTAGGTTCCGTGAACAGTATCTTGAATGTAAAGCAAATCATAGAAACGGTTGATGAGCCGGCAGTGGTAGTGGTTTCCGCGCTGGGAGGAATCACGGACCGGCTGATACATGCCTCGAAGATCGCTTCCGCAGGCGAGGAGGCTTATCAGCATGAACTTTCGGAAATTATCCGGCGTCATCAGAACCTGATTGCCGGTGTTGCCTCCGGTACCCGGCGTGCGGAAGTGGAAAAACAGATCATGACCCTTTTTGAAGAACTGGAAAATATCCTTCGGGGTGTCTATCTGATCAAGGACCTGTCGGAAAAAACATCCGACGCCATTGTCAGTTACGGAGAACGCCTTTCCTCCTATATTCTCTCTCAGGTCATCGAAGGTTCCGTACTGTATGACGCACGGCAGTTTATCAAAACCGTCCGGCAGTTCAACAAGCATGTTGTCGACTTCGAACAGACGAACCGGTTGATCCGGGAAACCTTCAGGCAAATGCCCGACATCGCGCTGGTTCCCGGATTTATCTCGTCAAGCCGCGAGAACGCCGAAATCACCAACCTGGGACGCGGCGGTTCCGACTACACTGCCTCCATTCTGGCTGCGGCGCTCCATGCCTCCGTACTGGAGATATGGACGGACGTAGACGGATTCATGACTGCCGATCCGAAAGTGATTAATTCGGCCTATGTCATCGACCGTCTTTCTTTTACGGAAGCCATGGAACTGTGTAACTTCGGCGCCAAGGTGATTTATCCGCCCACGATCTATCCGGTTTATCACAAGAATATTCCCATCCGCATCCGCAACACCTTCAACCCCGAAGCCCCCGGAACCCATATTTCCCGCGAACACGGAAAAGAACCGGCCAAAGGCAAGGCCATTATCAAAGGCATCTCGTCAATCAACGACACGTGTCTGGTGACGGTACAGGGTTTGGGCATGGTCGGCGTTATCGGCGTGAATTACCGCATATTCAAGACGCTGGCTAAAAGTGGTATCAGTGTGTTCATGGTCTCGCAAGCCAGTTCGGAAAACAATACCACGTTTGCGGTCCGTCATGCCGATGCCGGTTTGGCGGTCAGCGTATTGAACGAGGAATTTGCGCTGGAACGTTCGCTGGGCGAAATCAACGACGTGGAAGCCGAACGCGACCTGGCAACCGTAGCCATCGTGGGTGAAAACATGAAACGCACACCCGGGATTGCCGGCAAACTGTTCGGCACGCTGGGACGCGCGGGCATCAGCGTGATTGCCTGCGCACAGGGCGCGTCGGAAACAAACATTTCGTTCGTAATCAAACGCGACTGTCTGCGGAAAGCGTTGAATTCCATCCACGATTCCTTTTTTCTCTCGGAATATAAGGTGTTGAACCTCTTCATTGCCGGTGTGGGCACGGTCGGCGGCAAACTGCTGGAACAAATCCGCATTCAGCAGTCCATGCTGATGGAACGGAACAGCCTGAAACTGCGAGTGGTCGGCGTGGCCAATTCAAAGAAGCGGCTGCTGTGTCGCGAAGGGTTGAACCTGGAGAACTGTATCGGGGAACTGAATCTCAACGGCGAACCGGGTTCATCACAGGAACTGTGTGAAGGCATCCTGAAAATGAACATCTTCAACTCCGTTTTCGTGGACTGTACGGCCAGCGAAGAAATTGCCGGTATTTACGAAGAACTGCTGAAAAACAACATCTCTGTCGTTGCGGCCAACAAGATAGCCGCCTCTTCCGCATACAACAACTATTTGAAGCTGAAAGAAATCGCCCGTCAGCGTGACATCAAGTATCTGTTTGAGACGAATGTCGGCGCCGGTCTGCCGATCATTAATACGATGAACGACCTGATCAACAGCGGCGATCATATCCTGCGTCTGGAGGCCGTTCTGTCGGGCAGCCTGAACTTTATTTTCAACACACTGAGCGCCGAAATCCCGCTAAGCAGGGCCATCCGGATGGCCGGGGAAGCGCGTTATGCCGAACCCGATCCGCGCATCGACCTGAGCGGCAAGGACGTCATTCGCAAGCTGGTGATTCTGGCTCGCGAAGCCGGTTACAGGGTGGAACAGGAAGACATCCAACTCAACCTGTTTATTCCTGAAAACTATTTTGAAGGCACGCTGGATGACTTCTGGGCAAACATCCATGAACTGGACGCCGGATTCGAAGAGATGCGCCGGCGCGTGGAAGCGGAAAGGAAACGTATCCGCCTGGTGGCCCGGATGGACAAAGGCGTGTGCGAAGTCGGCCTGCAGGAAGTAGACCGGCACCATCCTTTCTACGAACTGGAAGGAAGCAACAACATCATCATGATTTCCACCGAACGCTACAACGACTATCCGATGATTATCAAAGGCTACGGTGCGGGCGACGACGTGACGGCGGCCGGTGTATTCGCCGACATCATCTCCATTGCCAATATTCGCTAATGTGTAAAATGATCCTGATTCGCTCCGAACGGCGAATCCAACGAACTCGGAATATGAAAAAAATATTGATTTTAGGCGACGGAATGGCAGACGAACCCGTCGACATGCTGGGTGGCAAGACGCCGCTGCAATATGCCCGTACGCCCTGCATGGACCGGCTGGCGCGGCTGGGCGTTACGGGGCGGCTGCAAACCGTCCCCGACGGTTTCCATCCCGGCAGCGAGGTGGCAAATCTGGCCGTGCTGGGTTATGACCCGGCGGAAGTTTACGAAGGACGCGGCGTGCTGGAAGCCGCCAGCATGAATGTCGAACTGCATCCGGGCGAACTGGCTGTGCGCTGCAACCTGGTCTGTCTGGAAGGCGACCTGCTCAAGAACCATTCGGCCGGGCACATCACCAGTGAAGAAGCCGGCGAACTGATTGCCTTTCTGAACGAAAGGCTGGGCGATACACGCATCCGCTTTTATGCAGGCGTGTCATACCGTCATCTGCTGGTTGTGCGGGGAGGCGACAAACGGCTGGACTGTACGCCGCCGCACGACATCCCGATGCAGCCCTTCCGTCCGGCGCTGATCAAGGCAACCGATGCGGCTGCCGCAGAAACGGCCGCCCTGCTGAATCGCCTGATCCTGCAATCACAGGAGTTGCTGCCGACTCATCCGGTCAATCAAAGGCGGAAGGCCGCCGGAAAAGACCCGGCCAACAGCATCTGGTTCTGGTCGCCCGGCTATCGCCCGACCATGCGGACGCTGAAGGAACGGTACGGCATCCCGAAGAGCGCGGTCATCTCGGCGGTCGACCTGATACACGGCATCGGCATATATGCCGGAATGGACGTGGTGCCGGTGGAAGGCGCAACCGGGCTGTACAATACGAATTACGAAGGCAAGGCGCAGGCAGCGGCAGAGGCCCTGCGGACACACGATTTCGTGTATGTGCATGTCGAAGCCAGCGACGAGGCCGGTCATGAAGGCGACGTACAGCTGAAGGTCCGCACCATCGAAGACCTCGACCGGCGCCTGATCGCTCCCCTCTGCGAAACCTTCCGGCAGTGGGACGAGCCGGTGGCAGTGGCTGTCCTGCCCGACCACCCTACGCCCTGCGCCGTGCGAACACATACGAAAGACCCCGTCCCGTTCCTGATCTGCAGGCCCGGACAGTCGCCGGACGCCGTGGAACGCTATGACGAGTTTTCCGTCCTGCAGGGAAAATACGGCCTGTTAACAGGCGATGCATTTATGCGGGAACTGATTGGTCACCATTAATTTAAATCGGTATGAAGTATTACAGTACAAACAGGCAGACGCCGCCCGTCGGCCTGGAAGAAGCGGTCATCAGGGGACTGGCCGGCGACAGGGGCCTTTACATGCCCGAACGGATTCCGGCGCTGGACAGGGCCGTCATCCGGTCGTTGAAAGACAGGTCGTTTCATGAAATTGCCGACTGTGTGGCGCAAGCCTTTTTCGGAGAAGACATGGAACCTGACGCCCTGAGGACGATTGTGCGGGAAACCCTGTCGTTCGACACGCCGGTGGTACAGGTGAATGACGGCATATACAGCCTCGAACTCTTTCACGGCCCGACGCTTGCCTTCAAAGATGTCGGCGCCCGTTTCATGGCCAGGATGCTGGGCTATTTTATCCGCAGAAAAGGGATTGACCGCGAAGTAAACGTACTGGTCGCCACGTCCGGCGACACGGGCAGCGCGGTAGCCAACGGCTTTCTGGGCATACCTCATATCCGCGTCTTCGTGCTCTATCCCGCGGGCAAAGTCAGCCCGATTCAGGAATGTCAGTTTACCACCCTGGGGCAAAACATCACCGCACTCGAAATCCGGGGCACGTTCGACGACTGTCAGGCGCTGGTCAAAGCGGCCTTTGCCGACGGCGATTTGAACCGCCGCCTGCTGCTGACTTCGGCCAATTCCATCAACGTGGCCCGTTTCCTGCCCCAGTCGTTTTACTACTTCCATGCCTGGGCGCAGCTGGAACGGATGGAACGGGCCGGAAACCTGACGGTATGCGTGCCCAGCGGCAATTTCGGCAACATCACCGCCGGACTGTTTGCCCGGCAGATGGGATTGCCCGTCCGGCACTTCATCGCAGCCAACAACCGCAACGATGTTTTTCTGAAATACCTGCAAACGGGCATCTATACGCCGCGTCCCTCCGTGGCCACCCTGGCCAATGCCATGGACGTCGGCAATCCGAGCAACTTTGCCCGGATACTGGATTTGTACGGTCATGACCATGCCGTTATCACGCAGCATGTTTCGGGCTGCTGCTATACGGACGAACAAATTGCCGACACCGTGCGTGAAGTCTTTCACACGCACCGTTACCTGCTCGATCCGCACGGCGCCTGCGGCTGTCAGGCGCTGATCGACCGCCGGCTGCAACCGGGTGAAACAGGCCTGTTTCTGGAAACGGCTCATCCGGCCAAATTCAAGGAAACCGTCGAGCGCATCACGGGCGTTCCGGTCGAAATTCCACAGAAATTACAGGCCTTCATGCAGGGAAAAAAACAGCGTATTTCGCTGGGAAAAGACTTCGACGGTTTCAAAAGTTTCCTGTCAACGCAGGCATAGCCTGAAGAAGGTCTCCGCAGGATCAGTCCGATATGGCCGGATAAAGTGTCCCGAACTTTGTCCGGCCTTTTTTTATGCCCTGAAAGGCTTCTGCATCAAAAAGATACACGCAGGGGTTTATTGCCTGTCGCGCAACAGCGTTACTGCGCGTCAAGTAGTAACGTTACGTTGCGTCGAGTAGTAACGTTACATCGCGTCGAGTAGTAACGTTACGTCGTGCGGGTAGTAACGTTACGAACATCCTTTACTTTTTATCACAGGGAGACAATCCGGAGTGTATTCAGCAAATCCCGGTTGATAGGCTTGTCGTTCTTGATGGCTTTGGCGAACGGGACATGTACGATTTCTTCGTTCTGGATACCGATCATCACGTTTCGCTGGTCATCCAGCAGGGCATCAATCGCTGCCACGCCCATGCGTGTGGCCAGGATCCGGTCCTGCGCCGAAGGCGATCCGCCCCGTTGCAGGTGTCCCAGAATGGAGACGCGCACCTCGAACTGCGGATATTGCTTTTTCACCCGTTCCGCCACGCCGATAGCCCCGCCCGTTACTTCGCTTTCGGCCACCAGTACGATGCTGCTGTTTTTTGATTTGCGGAAACCGGTTTCAATCATTTCCGCCAGCTGGTCTTTTTCCAGCGAGATTTCGGGAATGATGGCCGCCTCCGCGCCCGAAGCAATGGCTCCGTTCAGGGCCAGAAAACCGGCGTCGCGTCCCATGACTTCGATGAAAAACAGCCGCTCGTGCGACGAGGCCGTGTCGCGTATCTTGTCCACACATTCCATCACGGTGTTCAGCGCCGTGTCGTAGCCGATGGTAACGTCTGTACCGTAGAGATCGTTGTCGATCGTTCCGGGCAGGCCGACAATCGGATAGTTATACTCCTGCGCCAGCAGACGCGCACCCGTCAGGCTGCCGTCTCCGCCGATCACCACCAGCGCGTCGATCTGTTCCCGGCAAAGCGTTTCGTAGGCCAGTTTGCGGCCCTCCGGCGTCCGGAACTCTTCGCAGCGGGCCGTTTTGAGAATCGTTCCGCCGCGCTGGATGATATTGCTGACGTTTTGCGTCTTGAACGTTTCAATTTCATTTGTGATCAATCCCCTGTATCCGCGGTAAATCCCTTTCACCCCGATCCCGTTGCAGATGGCCGACCGCGTGACGGCGCGGATCGCCGCATTCATTCCCGGTGCATCTCCACCGGACGTCAGTACGCCTACACATTTCATAATGATTTCTATTTAGAATAATACAATATGGCATTGTTGCCGCTGCAAATGTACATGATAAAAACGGATTTCCCGCACAAACCCCGCAGGCGCTTCCCCGCATCGGGACGCGCACCCGAACAGGCCGCGCCGGTACCCGTCAGACGGCCGCGCGTTATGAAGCGACGCTTCACAGGGTTATAAAGAGGCTCAAATATTCAGCCTCCTTCGCGGAAACATGCCGGAGGCTGTTTTTGGCGGCGGTCAATGCGGCAGCCAGCGAGTTTGCCGAACCTGTTATGAGGATCACGAACAGCACCTCAAAAAAGAAACAGTTGACATTCATACGTAACGGGCCGTCAGCAGGAGGAGCGAACAGACAAGCAGGAGGAAGTAATAGGGGGTGAGATTGCGGGGTGTGTTGGAAAAGAGGTAGGTTGTCAGGAGCGAGACGGGGATGAAGAAGAGGCACAGGAAATCGGCGGCTCCGGTTTCGGACAGGAAAAGAAAGGGCAGCAGATATCTTGTGGAAACCAGTAGAAAGGAAATGAACCGTCGGGTGCGCAGACCGGCGCTGACGGGGTAGAACCGGAAGGTGAGGCCGAGCAGGACCGTGTATGCAAAAGCCGTTGCGGGTGCAGCCAGCCGGCTTGGTTGCAGGTATTCCCGGAAGGGGACGAAATCGAAATCGGTCCAGAGGTGAACAAGGTTTGTCAAGGCCGTGAAATCGTGTTGCAGGACACACCAGCCGGCCACGATCCAGTACATCGTGAGGACTCCCAGCAGGGAGGCCGTGAACGTCCGGAGGTTCATCACCCGAAACAGGTACATCCCGTACCAGAAAAGGGGAAGCATCCACAGCAGGTGAATCCATACCAGGCTCCCGACGCTCAGCCAGAACGCCGCCTTGTAGGCATTTCCCGGGGCCAGGAAGGCTTTTTCTTTCTGATAGGACTTGAACAGTTCGATCATGCACAGCGCCAGCAAAAAGAAAACGGGGGAGACGGGACGCAGCGGGATGTAACCGAAGCTGGTACTGTTGAACAGCAGGAACAGCAGAAACGGGAGTCCGGTTTTTTCCCGAAAAAGCATCAGGTAATAATTGGCGCGCTGGAGCGTGAGGGCCATGCCGCATAACAGCAGCGCGCCCGCCGGATAGGCATACCGCTTATCGGGCAGCCAGGCGGTTATCCGGTTCCACAGGGGCGACGGGGAGGTGTCGAACGGGTAATTGGCGGAAATATGATATTCCAGCCCCCAGCAGAACAGGCAGGCAAACAGCGTCAGCAGCACCACCGGCAGGCTGGAGAGGCTTTGCATCTGTTTTTTGCCGTATATGCCGAAATTTCGCCTCATGGAAATGGATGATTGCTTTGCTTCCGGTTGCTCTCAGAGATCGAAGCCGATGTCGCTGCGGAAATACTTCCCCTCGAAGCGGATCGCTCCGGCGCCGGCAAAGGACCGGGCCAGGGCTTCCTCACGTGTGGCGCCGAGGGAACTGACGGCAATCACCCGACCGCCGGAGGTCAGGATTTGTCCGTCTTTCTCCGCCGTGCCGGCATGAAAGACGATGCTTCCGGATACGCGGTCCAGCCCGGTAATCACCCGGCCCTTCACAAAGGCTTCCGGGTAGCCGCCGCTGACCAGCATCACCGTTGCGGCGCAGCGCGGGTCTTCCTTCAGCGTGCGCGATGCCAGGCTGCCCTGCGCAACGCCTTCCAGCAGGTCAACCAGATCGCTTTGAATCCGGAGCATGACGCTTTCCGTTTCCGGATCGCCCATCCGGCAGTTGTATTCAATCACCATCGGTTCGTCCAGTACCTTGATCAGGCCCAGGAAGATGAATCCCCTGTAGCGGATGCCTTCCGACTTCAATCCGGCAACGGTGGGGCGGATGATGCGCTCTTCCACCTTCCGCATGAAGGCTTCGCCGGCAAACGGAACGGGCGAAACGGCGCCCATGCCGCCGGTATTCGGACCCGTATCTCCCTCTCCGATGCGCTTGTAGTCTTTGGCCACCGGCAGGATTTTGTAATCCGTTCCGTCGGTCAGGACAAAAACCGAACATTCGATGCCGTTCAGAAATTCTTCGATCACCACACGCTTGCCGGCTGCTCCGAACATGCCCTGCAACATTTTTTGCAGATATTCCGCAGCTTCGGCCGGATCGTCGACAATCAGCACGCCCTTTCCGGCAGCCAGTCCGTCCGCTTTCAGGACGTAGGGCGGCAGCAGGGTGTTGAGGAAGGCGACGCCTTCGGCAAGGTTGTCGGCCGTGACGCTCAGGTAACGCGCCGTCGGAATCTGATGACGCATCATGAATGCCTTGGCAAACTCCTTGCTTCCTTCCAGCCGCGCGCCGTCGCGACCCGGACCGATTACGGAGACGGACGCCAGCGCCGCGTCGGCTTCGAAAAAGTCGACGATGCCGTTTACCAGCGGTTCTTCCGGGCCGACTACCACCAGGTCAATCCGGTTGGTTAGTACAAACTCCCTGATTGCCGGAAAGTCGTTGACTCCGATGGCCACGTTGACGCCTACTGCTTTTGTTCCGGCGTTTCCGGGTGCGATAAACAGCCGGTCTGTTTTCGGGCTTTGGGCGATTTTCCACGCCAGCGCGTGTTCACGCCCTCCGCCTCCCAGGATTAAAATGTTCATTGTTTCAAGTGTATGAAGGATGCCTTATAAATATTCGTCAAAATACCGGGTGATTTTTTCATATAAATGTGGCCGGTCTTTGCCGGTTACGTTGTGTTTATGACGCGGGTATACGAAATAGTCGGGAAAAGTGCCTGCATGGACGCAGGCATCCAGAAACAGCAGGCTGTGCTGCCAGACGACTACGGGGTCGATGTCGCCGTGAATCAGCAGCAGACGGCCTTTGAGGTTGCCTGCCTTCTTGCGCAGGTCTGCCTTTCCGTATCCTTCGGGATTTTCTTTCGGATGGTCCATGTATCGTTCTCCGTACATGATTTCGTAGTGCGACCAGTCGATCACCGGGCCGCCGGCCACCCCCGCCTTAAATACCTCCGGATGGGTCAGCATCAGGTTGACCGTCATGAAACCGCCGTAACTCCAGCCGTGTACGCCGATCCGGTTGCCGTCCACCCAGGGCAGCGATTTCAGAAATGCCACGCCTTTCATCTGGTCTTCCATCTCGCAGACGCCCAGTTGACGGTGAATCGCACTTTCAAACTCAAATCCCCGGTCGGCGGAACCCCGTCCGTCGATGGTGAACATCACATATCCGCGCAGGGCCATGTAGATATCCCAGCCGCCGGCGCCGTTCAGCCATCCGCCCGTCACCATCCGGGCGTGAGGGCCTCCGTATACGTAGACGATGGCCGGATGCTTTTTGGCGCCGTCGAGACGGGGCGGCGTGGTCAGCCGGTAATACAGCGTCGTTTTCCCGTCGGCTGCCGTAACCGTCCCGGTGGTGATGTCGGGCATCCCGTATCCCTTAAACGGGTTGGGGGCGGACAGGAGCGATTTCACCGTTTTGCGGTCTTTCAGGCGGAGGATGTCCATGTCGTGCGGTATGGCAGGCGAGGTGGTCCGGTCGATGGCATACAGACCCGACGGACTGACGGACACCTGATGGACGCCGGGTTTGGCCGTCAGGCATGTGCGGATGCCGGTTTTCAGGTTGAGTTGCCAGGTATGGTTTTCGAGCGGGTTTCCTTCGCCGGTTGCATCGCCTGTGCGGGGCGCCGTGCCGGCAAAGAAGAGATTCGCGCCGTTTTCGTCAAACCCGATCACCTCGGTTACCACCCATTTTCCCGAAGTGAGCTGTTTTACTAATTTTCCGCGAATGTCGTACAGGTAGAGGTGATCGTATCCGTCCCGCCGACTCTGCCAGATAAAATGCGTCGGGTCTTTCGGCGGAAAGAGCACGGGATGCTGCGGCTCCACATACTTTTCATTGCGTTCGGTAAAGAGTTCCGCTTCCTTCTCGCCCGTCCGGGCATTGTAGCGCACCAGGCGACATTCGTTCTGTTCGCGGTTCAGTTCGGCCATGTAGATGCTTTTTTCATCCGGACTCCATGCGATGCAGGTCAAATACTTTTCCTTCGGCAGTCCTGTTTTCATCCACGTGACCTGTCCGTCGGACAAATGGTAGACGCCAAGCGTCACTTCATGGCTTTTCATCCCGGCCATCGGATACTTGAACGGCTCCGCTTTCGCCACCCGTGCGTGAATGTTGACCAGCGGATAGTCCGTGACCATCCGTTCGTCCATCCGGTAGAATGCCAGCGCCGCCCCTTGCGGAGACCAGAACAGCCCCTTGCGGATGCCAAATTCATTCTGATGGACGGAAGCGCCGCAAACGATTCCTTCCTCCGTTTCGTCCGTCACGACGGAGGTGTGGTTTTCGTCCGAGAGAATCCGCACGTTGTTTTTCTCCGTAAAGGCCAGGCAGCCGTTCGCTTCGCAGTATTCGAAATTTTCCCACTGGGGTTCCAGTGTATAGGCCGCGCTGATTGTCCCGCCGGCTTTCGGATCATGCAGCGCCTTCGGGTCGAGATGAATCCGGAGGTTTTTGTAATGGAACATCAGCACGCCGGGTGGCTTCGAGGAGGAGACGGCAAAGTCCGGCATGTGACCGGTGGAAGGGTATCCGGCTGTTTCCAGCGTCCGGTTCAGCTGTTCGAGGGTGAGCAACACCTGCTCGCTGCTGTCGGTCGGCAAGGCAGCCAGCAGGCTGTCGCCCTTCACGTAGATATACTGTTCGCCGCACCATTGCAGCTGCTTCAGATTGCGGGGGACGAAACGGAACTGATTCCGCCCGCCCGGAATCAAATCCTGCAAAGTCAGTGATTTCTCCTGTGCGTCAAGTTGTATCATAAACGGAGTGGTGACTGCGAGAAACAGAACGGATAGCAAACGGTTACTTTTTCTCATCTCTTTTGGGATACGCAGTCCTGTCACGGGACGGGTCTTTGGGACGGAGATTGGCAAAGGGGCTGTCTTTGGCAAAGGGTCGTCCGTCGCCCTCACCGGTCTTTTTTCTCTCTGCCGGTTTGGAAAGACACGGTTTGCGCTGCTCGTTCAATGCCGTTTTGTAGTCCCTGTTTTTCCCGGCAAACAGTTCATAGCAGTGAAATTCGCACTCGAGCGCACCGTTCATCAGTTTGATTTTTCGGCTGGGACGCAGTCCGATATTTTCGAAGAAGGCTTCCCTGTAACTCAAAATCCAGGCCTGGTATCCGGTAAAGGCGTGTTTCAGCCGTTCGCCGATCATCCTGTAAAGATTCAGAATATCATTGGCCGTGATGCGTTCGCCGTAAGGTGGATTCGTTACCAAAATTCCCGGTCCGGGCGCTTCGGCATATTGCTGGAAAGGAAGCGTTTTCAGTTCGATGTATTTTGTCAGGCCGGCGTTGCGGATGTTTGCGCGAGCCAGTTCGACGGCGGTTGGCGAGACATCCGATCCGAAACACTTGAACGCAAAGTCACGTTCGCCGCAATCATCGTTATAGATTTCCTCGAACAGTTCCGCATCGAAGTCCTTCCATTTCTCGAAAGCATACTCCTTGCGGTAGAGGCCGGGCGGAATGTTGAGTGCAATCATGGCCGCTTCGATCAGCAGTGTACCGGAGCCGCACATCGGGTCGACGAAATTGGATTCGCCCCGCCAGCCGGTCAGCAGAATCATTCCCGCGGCCAGCACTTCATTCAGCGGCGCTTCGCCCTGCTCGGTCCGGTAGCCGCGCTTGTGCAGGCTTTCGCCCGAACTGTCGAGCGAAAGCGTACAGTCATGATGTGAAATATGAATATGGATATACATGTCCGGCCGGTTTATGCGGACCGAAGGGCGTTTTCCGAACTTTTCGCTGAAATAGTCCACAATGGCGTCCTTGGTGCGGTAGGCCACAAATTTGGAATGATTGAATGACTCGGAATAGATCACCGCGTCCACGGCAAACGTCTTGTCGGGCGAGAAATAGCGTTCCCACTCAATTTTCTTCACTTCCTCATAGACGGCGCCTGCGTTGTCAGCCTGGAACCATGCAATCGATTTGAGGATGCGCAATGCCGTCCGGCAATGCAAATTCACTTTGTACATCAGCGCCTTGTCGCCCCTGAATGAAACCATGCGACGCCCCGTCACGATGTCTTCCGCCTGCAGGTCCGACAACTCTTTCGCCAAAACGTCTTCCAGGCCGTACAGTGTCTTGGCCACCATTTCGAACCGTATCTCGCTCATCGCCGTTCACCAGGTCAGTACAACGCGAAATTCCTGTGGCGGAGGGAGTTCTCCGCGGAGATAATCGGCATAGAAGGAGACGGTTCCCTGGTCGAAGTCGAAGGTATAGTGTTCCGTCCACCGGATACCGCCGTCCGTATGAGGAATGGAGTAGGGGAGCGGTGTCTGTGCCTCGTTGCCGTTGTCTGCCAGATACATGAAAACGGAAACGTTGCCCCGCTCATAAATAGCATTGCCGATGTCCAGGTCCACAATATACTGATAAAACGTAGTCTCTCCTGCCTCGCCAATCGGCTGCCAGTCCCGCGGGGTGACGGTGTAGTAATACGTTTCCAGATTCAGACTTTCACCCGGAAGCCCCATGGGTCCTTCACACGCAACCAGGGCAAAGGTCATGAAAACAAATAAGTATAGATACTTTTTCATAGTTGTTGTTTTAATTTCGCGGCAAAGGTAAGAATTAAAATAACGGAAGGGCGAATGTCAAAAGGAAATTTCAAATACGGGAAGAAAACGAATCCGCGAATTTGTCATGAGATTTCCGATTCTCAGTTTTCACTTCCTTTCCGGTGTTTATACGTATAGATATGGAGCAGATACTGAATTTCGTGCAGCGCCTTTGTCTGCCGCGCTTCTTCTTCGGCATGGATGTCGCGAATCAGTTCGTGCAACGGATAGACGCCGTTTTTGTATTTGCTTTCGCCCGCCTGTTTCACCCGTTTGCGCAGGGCGATGATTTCGTCGTCTTTGCGCAGGAGTTTGCGGCTTTTTTCGATTTCGGACTGTTCGTGCGTCAGTTGCAGGTCGGTGTTAAACA
>JAISMO010000069.1 GCA_031276675.1 Tannerella sp. | reverse complement strand
CGACATCACCTTCTTCACCGACGCCAAGAATGACAAGGGTTTCGAATATGTGCCCGAGACGCGGACGATGACTCCTAATATCAAGGTTAAACTGAACGCGCCGATCTATGACCCGATCATGACGATGACGAAGTACGTGCCTCTCATCGGCGCTGTGGCGCCGATGGATACGTCCGATCTGCTGCTTGGATATCTTGATGCGGAAGCCACTGCCAAAGCGGTGACGCTGACCTTTAAAAACAACGGAAACACCAATCTGCACAATCCGACGATTGAGATTGTGGCGCCGTATCACACGGCCCATGACGGCAGTTCGCTGAACGACGCCATTCAGGTGGCCCTGGCGGCGGCCCTGGCTCCCGATGCGACGAAAGGCCCCTACCTGGCTCCGGGCGATGAGTTTCAGGTGAAAGCGCGTTTGAATACCGGTCTGGGTGTGGGCACCTATACGGGCGCCGTGCGGTTTGACGCCGACAATGTGCCTCCGGCCATGATCAAGCCGATCCCGTTTTCCGTCAATGTGGTGCGCATCATGCTGCCCGCGCCGGAACTGGCGACCGATCCGGCCGGACTCAGTGAAACCAACGCGCCCGTCGAGGTGGAGGCTACCTTTATCCGGCCGGTGACGGGAATGACGGATGCCGACATACAGTGTACCGGCGGTACGGTGTCGGGCATGACGCCCGTCGGTGCGTCGCCGGCGGAGAAGTGGCGGTTTACCGTCACGCCGCAGGTCGGTCTGGAGAGCGGACAGTTCATACAGCTTTATGCAAAGCAGAACATCGCCTATGACAGTCACGGCATACGTACCGACGAGCGGTCGAATGCACTGGGCATGAAGTACAATACGGACAGGCCTTATGCCACATTCTATTTCCCTTACGACATTACGGCGGACAGCGTCTTTGTCACCGCCCAGAACCGTTTCACCTTCACGATCGAAGCCAACGGCGGCAGCGGTACCGATGCCGACAGTTTGTGGGAGGATACCGGCGTGAGCTTCATGGACATGTCGTTTGTCACGCCTTCCGTCACAATGGAGAAAGACGGCGCGCCCTTCAGCAGTTTCTCGGTCGCGGCGTATGAGTGGGATGAAGCGACCGGCGCGCATACGGTCACGGTCACGGGCGCCTTTGACGAGGGCGCCTACAAGGTGATCCTGGCAGCCAACAGGTTCAGAAATAACGTGGGCAACCTGATGGAGGAAACGGTCAGCGGCTTCAATGTGCGGATTCCGGTCATCCTTCCCGGCGGTTCCTATCCGGGTCCGGACATCGGTTACGGCATCGAGCCTGATCCCGTAACACTGCCCTATCCGGGCGGAAGCGTGCTGCTGACCGTCACCGGCAAAAATCTGCAATACGCCCGGGCGATGGGGATCCTGCACATACAGATGCCGCCGTCGCTGGGCAGTGTGCTGGTGGAGCCGAACGCCACGGCAGGCGGCGACACGGCCACCTTCAGGGTGACCCTGCCGGGCAACAGTACGGTAACGACCGCAGCCCATCCGTTCACGCTGCTCCTGAACGGCTCGATGCCGGATCCCGACGCGATCGGATATACAAGGGTAGCTCCCGCTCCGACGATCGCTATTGATCCGCTGCCCGACAAATGGTTCGGCATGTGCGAATACCTGCTGACGGCCACCATTCCCGACAACGGCGCCGCCCGCGAAGTCACGATCACCTATCTGGGGCTGGCGAAGGACTATCTCGCGATGCCGCCGGTCAACGCCCGTCCGCCCGTCAGGGTGACGCTGGAGAGCGGCGAGACGCAGCTGCCGCCCATCCCGCTCCGGACGCTTCGCGTGCCCGACGGCCAGGAAGCCGGAACAGGCGCCATTGTCATCTCCTCGCCCGGACTGCCGAACGACACGTCCGTCTGGTTCCAGTTCTACAACACGCCGAATGTGGACAACATGGTCTATTATGCGCCCACGACGATGTATCCCGGACTGCTGGAACTCAATATCAGGGGCGGCTCTCCCAGTCTGGAGCGCAGTTTCAACGGCGTCACGTGGGAAAACGCATGGCTTCCGGTGACGCCCCTGCAAATATCCAACCTGGAGAGCGGCGTGATCTATTTCCGGGAACCGGACGGCTGCGAGGACGAGATGCACCTCCACCTGCGCGGATTTCAGGGCGGCGAAGGAATTGCTCCTCCCCAGATTACACGCGAAATTCAGTTGACGCAACAGGCGAATATCCTTACGGACCCTGCCGCGGGCATGCACTGGGTGAACAGCGGCAGGGACTTTGCCTTTACCGTGACGCTGACCGGGCCATCCAGCGGCATGTGGCCCGAAGTGACCACCAGCCGTCAGCTGATGTCCGATGAGGAGGGCGTGACCGTCGTTCCGCTGGGCAACGATGTATTCAGCGTGACCGTTCATCACATCCTCGAACATTTCACCATCCACATCCGTGCGGTGGAGAATCTCTCCCAGGACACTGAGCAGGTGAACGGCCCGCGGGTATGGACGACGGAAGGCACGGTGCACATATACGCCACGCATCCCGGCGAAGCGTATGTCTACACGCTCGCGGGAGTGCCGGTCAAGCATTTCCGGCTCGAGGGCGGCCGGACAAACAGCACGCCGCTGAATGCCGGCTTCTATGTCGTGGTGACACTCCGCGACGGACAGCGATACAAGATCGTCATTCCATAACCGGAGCCTCGCCTGCCCGGCAGGTGCACGGAAAAAGGAGAAAGAGCGTTTCAAACGCTTCTTTCTCCTTTTTTTATTTCGCCCGCCTCCTCCCGCCCGGATCGCGGAGGGGCATAACCGGCCGAATAAATCGGGTTTGTGATGAAGTTCACAAAACTGCGATGACGTGTGTATTCAGTCCGGCAGATGTTTTGAGTTCGTCAGGCTCTCTTTTTCCCGGAACAGGCCCCGGAGCGGATCGGGGAGAAAAACGGAAAAACACTGCTGCCGATCGGCAATTCCCTGAAAACGGACGGATCCATACTTCCGTCCATGGACCGATCCGTAAAAACGGACGGATTCATACTTCTGTCCATGGACAGATCCGCAAAAACGGACGGATTCATGCTTCTGTCCATGGACAGATCCCAAAATGCGAACGATTCATGCTTCTGTCCATGGACAGATCCAAAAAAGCGAACGGAATCATACTTCTGTCCATGGACAGAACCATGAAAACGGACGGATTCATACTTCTGTCCATGGACGGAAGCATGAACACAAAAATATACCCGCTTCCGCCTGTCCGCAGCGTGAAGAAGCGGGAGTGAAACGTCAGACGAAGCGGCGGAAAGGCCCCCCGGATAAAAACGGGACTGCGACCGTTTGAAATTCACCTCCGACAGAGGTCCGCTGCCGGGAGGCATCATCCTTTACCTGACGGCATGGATTTCCGCCTGTGGCATACGCCGATGGAAGGATGGCACGGCGCTGCCGAAAGACACGGCTTGCTAAAGCGCCAAAGGCACGGACAGCAGATCGCTGTCCCTGATATTTTCGCCCTTTTCTTACGCCGGACTCACGTTATTTTACTAATTTTGCACGTCTGTATGCGATCCATGTATTTCGCCTATGGAGAAAAAGTTACTCAGATGAAAAAAAGAATTTTATTTATGACATTCATGACCCTCACGGCCGCTTGCACGAACCGGGGAGGAGAGGAAAAGGACGCTCCTTCCGAACCCTTTCATTACACGGCAGACCGTTTCGCCGACATCGAAGTCCTCCGCTATCAGGTGCCTGCGTTCGAATTGCTTTCCCTGCAGCAGAAACAGCTGATCTATCACCTGTCCGAAGCAGCCCTGATGGGGCGCGACATCCTGTATGATCAGAACAACCGCTACAACCTGGCCATCCGCCGCTCGCTGGAGGCTGTTTATCAACACTACGCGGGAGACCGGAACCATGCGGAATTTAAAGCGCTGGAAACCTATCTCAAGCGGGTATGGTTTGCCAACGGCATTCACCACCATTATGCGGAAGACAAGTTTCAACCCGGTTTTACGGAAGGTTTTTTCCACCGCTGTATCCGTGAGCTGGACGCCTCCCTGCTGCCGCTGCGCAAGGGGCAAAGCGTGAATCAGTGGCTGGAGGAAATAACTCCCGTCATCTTCCACCCGGACGTCATGCCCAAACGGACGGTGCAAAGCGGCGACGGGGACCTGATCGCCGCCTCGTCGAACAATTACTACGGTCCCGGCGTCACCATGAAGGAAGTGGAAGCGTTTTACGCCGCCCTGAAAGACCCGTCCGATCCCCGTCCCGTTTCCTTCGGGCTGAACAGCCGGCTGGTAAGGGAAAACGGCAGGCTGGTTGAAAAGGTTTGGAAAGTTGGCGGACTGTATACCGAAGCCATTGAGAAAATCACGGACGAACTGCACAGGGCGACAGCCTTTGCCGAAAACGAGGCCCAGAAAGCCGTCATCGAAAAGCTGATCGAATTTTACCGGACCGGCGATTTGAAGACGTTTGACGCATACGCTGTGCGCTGGGTACAGGATGTCCATTCGGAGGTCGATTTCATCAACGGCTTTACGGAAACCTACGGCGATCCGCTGGGCATGAAAGCCAGCTGGGAGGGCATCGTGAATTTCCTCAACCGCGAAGCCTCCAAACGTACCCAAACCATCAGCAGCCACGCCCAGTGGTTCGAAGACCACTCGCCGACCGACCCGCGCTTCAAGAAAAAGGAAGTGAAAGGCGTCAGCGCCAAGGTAATCACGGTCGCCATGCTGGGCGGCGACTGCTATCCGGCCACGCCCATCGGCATCAACCTGCCGAACGCCGACTGGATCCGGCGCGAATACGGCTCCAAGTCCGTGACCATCGAAAACATCACCGAAGCCTACGACCGGGCTTCGCAGGGAAACGGTTTCCTCGAGGAATTTGTCTGGAGCGACCAGGAACTGAATCTGCTTAAAACATACGGTTTTGTGACCGACAACCTGCATACCGACCTGCACGAATGTCTCGGCCACGGTTCCGGAATCCTCCTGCCGGGCGTTGATCCGGACGGACTGAAGGCCTACAGCTCGACGCTGGAGGAAACCCGCGCCGACCTGTTCGCACTCTATTACCTGGCCGACGAAAAGCTGGTGGAACTGGGCCTGACGCCCGACCGGGAAGCATACAGGGCCGAGTATTACAAATACATCATGAACGGACTGATGACTCAGCTGGTACGCATCGAAGCCGGAAAGAACGTGGAGGAAGCCCACATGCGCAACCGCCAGCTGATAGCCCGGTGGGTGTACGAAAAGGGACGGACGGCCCGGGTGATTGAACTGAAAGAGCGGGACGGGAAAACGTATGTCGTCATCAACGACTACGAAGCCCTGCGCAACCTCTTCGGGCAACTGCTGACCGAAGTGCAGCGCATCAAAAGCGAAGGCGACTATGAAGCCGGCCGGCAGCTGGTCGAGACTTTCGGCGTGAAGGTGGACGCGGTACTGCACGGGGAAGTGCTGAAACGCTATGCGGCGCTGAACCTCGCTCCCTACCGGGGATTTGTCAATCCGGTCATGAAACCGGTCAGAAACGGCAAGGGTGAGGTCATTGACATCGTGCCGGACTATTCGGAAAGCTACGTGGAACAGATGCTCCGCTACAGCAGGGAATATTCCTTTCTGCCTGCATACAACTGACCTGTCACCGGCAGCAAGAAAGCGAAGGGAAATGAGCGCAGGCGTGTACTCGGCCGACAAAATGCGGAAAATCCTTACCGGCTATCTGGAAAAGAAAGCGCTTCGAAAGACGGTGGAACGTTATACCATTCTGGAATGTATCTGCCGCATAGAGGGGCATTTCGATGTGGAAACGCTGCGGAAGCACGTGGAAGAAAACCATTTCCGCATCAGCCGGGCCGCCGTATACAATACCATCGAACTGCTGATGGACGCCGGTCTGGTTGTCCGCCACTAGGTTGCTTCCCGAATCATTGAATATGAGTTGAAAAGTGCGGCGCTGACCCATCATCACGCCGTCTGTTCCTGCTGCGGCAGCATCAGCGAGGTGAAAACCGAAAAGGTGAAGATTGCGAATGACTACAAAATCCCCAGATTCACCCCCGAATACCACTCCCTGTACATTTACGGGATGTGCTCGAAATGTAAATTCCGGGAAAAAGCCCGCATCCCGAGAGAAAAAAAACGATGAATGAATAACAAGAAACCGAAAATGAAAATAGACGTATTATTAGGATTGCAGTGGGGCGACGAGGGCAAAGGCAAGATCGTTGACGTACTGACCCCCCGCTACGACGTGATCACCCGCTTCCAGGGCGGGCCGAATGCAGGACATACCCTGGAGTTCAACGGCGAAAAGTATATACTCCGTTCCGTTCCGTCGGGCATCTTTCAGGGAGAAAAGCTCAACATCATCGGAAACGGCGTAGTGCTGGACCCGCTGCTTTTCAGGGAAGAATGTGAAAACCTGGCCAAAAGCGGACACGACATCACCGGTCGCCTCCGCATTTCCAAAAAGGCGCATCTCATCCTCCCCACCCACCGGATGCTGGATGCCGCTCTGGAAGCCGCCAAGGGGCACGACCGGATCGGCACGACCGGCAAAGGCATCGGGCCAGCCTATACGGACAAGGTCAGCCGCAACGGACTGCGCGTGGGCGACCTGCTGCACGGCTTCGAAGCCCGGTACGCTGCCGCCGGAAGCCGCCACAAAGCGCTGCTTCGTGCGCTGAATTACAACTGCGACATGGCAGACCTCGAAGCCCGCTGGCTCGAATCCCTGGCATACCTGAAACAGTTTCGCCTGATTGACGGTGAACACGAAATCAACCGCCTCCTCTCGGAAGGCAAGTCCATCCTGGCCGAAGGCGCGCAGGGCACCATGCTGGACATCGACTTCGGCTCCTATCCCTTCGTCACCTCTTCCAGCACCGTCTGCGCCGGATGCTGTACCGGCCTGGGCGTCTCGCCCGGCAGCATCGGAGAGGTCTACGGCATATTCAAGGCCTACTGCACCCGTGTAGGCAGCGGCCCGTTTCCCACCGAACTGACCGACCGGACCGGCGACCTGCTCGGCGACCGGGGACATGAGTTCGGATCGGTGACCGGACGCCGCCGCCGCTGCGGATGGATTGATCTGGTAGCCCTTCGCTACGCCGTCATGATCAACGGCGTCAGTCGGCTGATCATGATGAAAAGCGACGTGCTGGACACATTTGAAACCGTCCGGGCATGCGTAGCCTATCGCATCGACGGGAAAGAAACAAGGGACTTTCCTTTCGAAATTTCGGAAACCGCGCTTGAACCCGTCTATGTGGAACTGCCCGGATGGCAGACGGACATGACGAAGATGAAGCGTGAAGACGAATTTCCGAAAGCCTTTAACGCCTTCCTCACCTTCCTCGAAACGGAACTGGGCGTTCCCATCCACATCGTTTCCGTCGGTCCCGACCGCGAACAGACCATCCTGCGCCATACGGACCCGGACGGCCGGGCAAAGTGAAGCCCACATGACCAAACGACAAACAGTGAAAACGGCATGTATCACCGGCGCCACTTCGGGTATCGGAGAGGCCGTCGCCTTTCGCCTGGCAGCGGAAAACATGAATCTGATCATCACCGGACGGCGGAAAGAACGTCTTGAGTCTCTGAAGAAAGAAATCGAGGCGGCCCGGGGAGTCCGGGTGTATCCGCTGCCCTTCGATGTGAGGAATTGCGACGAAGTCTGCCGGGCCTTCGACAGCCTGCCCGGCGAATGGCGGGAGATAGAGACGCTGGTCAACAATGCCGGCCTTGCCGTCGGACTGGACCCGCTTCACGAAGGCGCCGTCGAGGACTGGGAACGGATGATTGACACCAATATCAAGGGATTGCTGTACGTCACGCGCGCCGTATCGCCCGGGATGGTTGCCCGGAAATCGGGACACATCATCAACATCGGATCCATTGCGGGAAAAGAGGTTTATCCCAACGGCGCGGTCTATTGCGCAACCAAGCACGCCGCAGACGCACTGAGCAAAGGCATGAGAATGGATTTGCTCCCTTATGGCATCCGTGTGACGCAGATTTGTCCGGGCGCGACGGCTACGGAGTTTTCCCTGGTACGCTTCAAGGGCGACCGGCGTCGCGCCGCTCAGGTATACGACGGATTTGTTCCGCTCTCGGCCGCAGACATTGCGGAAGCCGTCGGTTTTGCCGTCTCCCGGCCTCCGCATGTAAACATACAGGATTTGCTGATCATGCCGACCGCCCAGGCTGCCGCCACCTGCTTTCACAAAACCGCCTCCCGAACCGAATCCGCGGAGTAAAACCGGCTGTTTCTTCTTTTGAGATGCGGTGACAAGCATCTGCCGTCAGCGGCAATGAAAAGGAATGGAGCCAAAGCCCGTTCGGATTGCCGGTGCACACCGTTCCGCACGGGCTTTAGCCCCATTCTACTTTATTGCCGTTTGCTTCAGCTGACGGCCGGACAGGCGGAAAGCATAGAAAAAAAACTTTTCATTTTCGAGGCGCTACTCTTGCCGTTTCGGAAAAAAACCTATCTTTGCCGCCGGTAACGAATTAACTCATGTATCCAACTAAGACAAATCCGGCATACAAACCCTTCCTCTCCGGTCGGAGAAACGGACAGGGCCTCTCTAACAGCCTGACTTCCAGTCCGATAAATTCGGGGGGGGGGGTCAATCTCTCTTTTACAGCAATTTAAATAAAACTCTTTTCGCACGTTATTTTTTTCTGGTGGCGGGGGTTTATTCGGCACGCAAACCGTTTTTTGCAGCGGGGCGAACCGTCGCAGGTGAGTTCCCCGGAACTTCCGGGGAACTCCCAAAAACCTTCGGGGAACTCCCCGGAACCTTCGGGGAACTCCCAAAAACTTCCGGGGAACTCCCAAAAATCTTCGGGGAACTCCCCGGGCCTTCGGGGAACTCCCCGGAACTTTCGGGGAACTCCCCGTAACCTTCGGGGAACTCCCAAAAACTTTCGGGGAACTCCCCGAGCCTTCGGGGAACTCCCAAAAACCTCCGGGGAACTCCCCGAAACTTCCGGAGAAGGCAAAAAGGGCTTCATTCTCAGCCATATCGCATTTTATCCATTACAGTATACAAGTAGTAACCGCTTAAAAAGAAATGAAATGAGCAGAAACGATTATTTGCCGGCCAATGTGCTGGAATTTCAGAACAAAGTACACAACATCCGTGCACAGGTAACGCTCAATCAGACCCGCTGGGACATCTCCACAGCGGCCATGACGCAGCTTGATGCGCCGATTGCCGCGTTCGACGCGGCGGTCACCGTGTCCGAGAACCCGCTGACGCGCACTTCGGCCGCTATCCGCAAGCGGGACGAGGCGCGTGAGGAACTCGAAAAGGTGTTGCGTCCGTTCATTCAGGGACATCTCGTTTACAACCTGAATGTCACGGACGATGACCTGATCGGGATGGACCTGCCCGTGCACGACCGCCATCCTTCGCCGCCGGATCCGCCGAAGGACGAACCGGCGTTTGATCTGCAACCTGTTTCGGCAGGCGTACTCGAAGGACGGTTCGGGGGGAAGAACGAAAAGGGACATGCCAAGCCGAAGAGCGTGCATGGCGTGGAATTTTGCTGGCTGAAGTCCGAGACGCCGCCCACGGACTGGTCGGAACTCGTACACAGCGAATTTGCCACCCGTTCGCCGCTGCGCCTGTCGTTCGAAGGACACGACCGCGGCAAACGCATCTATTT
>JAISMO010000052.1 GCA_031276675.1 Tannerella sp. | reverse complement strand
GCTCAATCTGTTGAAGAAAGACACGACTACGAAAGCAAGTTTGGTTTCCAAACGCCTCAAAGCCGCTTGGAACAAGGACTACCTCATTTCTCTGCTGAAATTTTAATGCGTCGGCCCTGTCTTTTAACGGCGCTTTTTTCCGGTTCGACGAAAAAATTATATCTTTGCAACTTCTTAAAAATAAAATACGAAAGTCGTGGCAAATACAAAATATGTTTTCGTTACCGGTGGAGTAGTTTCCTCTCTGGGCAAGGGCATAGTCTCAGCCTCGTTGGGTAAGTTGCTTCAGGCACGCGGATATAAGGTGACGATCCAAAAATTTGATCCCTACATCAATATCGACCCCGGGACGCTGAATCCGTATGAGCATGGCGAATGTTTTGTCGCCATCGACGGGCATGAGGCGGACTTGGATCTGGGCCACTACGAGCGGTTTCTGAATGTGCCCACTACACGCGCCAACAACGTCACCACGGGGCGTATCTATCAGAGCGTGATCAACAAGGAACGCAAAGGCGATTACCTGGGTAAAACCGTGCAGGTGATCCCGCATATCACGGATGAAATCAAACGGAATGTAAAGCTGCTGGGTTCAAAGAACAGGTTCGACTTTGTGATTACCGAAATCGGCGGAACGGTAGGCGACATCGAATCGTTGCCCTTTATCGAAAGCGTCAGGCAGTTGAAATGGGAAATGGGACGCGACTGTCTGTGCGTACACTTGACTTATGTGCCCTATCTGGCGGCGGCCAGGGAATTTAAAACCAAACCGACGCAACATTCGGTGAAACAGTTGCAGGAACTGGGTGTTCAGCCCGACGTGCTTGTGCTGCGCACCGAACATGCCCTGCGCGAAAATCTGTTGCATAAAGTGGCGCTGTTCTGCAACGTGTCGAAGGAATCGGTTATCCAGTCCATCGACGTGCCGACGATCTACGAAGTGCCTGTGGTATTGCAGCGCCAGCGCATGGATTTGATCATTCTGCAGAAAATGGGTATCGAAATAGCGCCGGAACCGGATATGAAACCGTGGCAGGACTTCCTGACACGAAAAAAACAGGCGACGAAGATTGTGAAAATCGGTCTGGTCGGCAAGTACGTGGAATTGCAGGATGCCTACAAGTCTATCGGCGAATCGCTGGCGATCGCCTCTGCATACAGTGACCGCAAACTGGAATTGAAGGACCTTCATTCGGAGAAACTGAATGAGGAAAATGTGGAAACGCTGCTGGGCAGCCTGAACGGCATCGTGATTGCTCCGGGATTCGGGCAGCGTGGCATCGAAGGCAAATTCGTCGCCATTCGCTACGCTCGCGAACATGACATGCCCTGCTTCGGCATTTGTCTGGGCATGCAGTGCATGGTCATCGAATTTGCCCGGAATGTGCTGGGATGGTCCGGCGCCCATTCGACAGAGATGGAACCGCTGCCGCCTTACAAGGTAATCGACCTGATGGAAGAACAGAAAAACGTCACAAACATGGGCGGAACCATGCGCCTGGGCACTTATGACTGCGTGCTGAAGAAAGATTCCAATCTGTACAGGGCGTATGGCCGGGAACTGATTCAGGAACGCCATCGCCACCGGTATGAATTTAACAATGAATACAGGATGCAGTTCGAGAAGGCCGGCATGATGTGCGTGGGTGAAAATCCCGACATGGGGCTGGTCGAAGCCGTAGAAATCCCTTCCCTGAAATGGTTCATCGGCGTGCAGTATCATCCCGAATACAACAGTACGGTGCTCAATCCGAATGCACTGTTTGTCAGTTTCATCAAGGCGTGCATTGCAAAACGGGAACCGGGAGCGAATGAATGTATGCAGACCGTGAAAACCGTTGAATCGAAAACCCGTGTTTCAATGCCATTGCGCAGTGAATGAACGGAGGTACGGAAATAAATCGCATTTTGAATTAAAAAAATATGTCAGGAGATAAGAATACAGTGATCGGTTTTATACTGATCGGATTGGTTTTGTTTGTTTTTACGTGGCTGAACCGGCCGGATCCGGCGCAGGTGGAAGCGCAGCAGCGATACAGGGATTCGCTGGCGAGAGTGGAACATGCGCGGCAACTGGTGGAGGAAAAGGCCGCGAGCACAGAGCAACCGACGCTTTCGAGCGACGTGCAGGCAGACCTGCCCGATTCCGTCCGCGCAGCGCAGCGCGTTCAGACATACGGTGTGTTTGCGCAGGCAACCGAAGGAACGGAAGAGTTTGTTACGCTCGAAAACGAGAAGATGGAACTGAAAATCACCAGCAAAGGCGGTCGCATCTATTCGGCGCGCCTCAAGGAATACAGAACGTTTGACGGACGGCCGCTGATTCTTTTTGACGGGGTGGATGAGTCGTCATTCGCGCTGACACTGGTGTCGGCCACCAACCGGGTGATTAATACGGACGAGCTGTATTTCACGCCGCTCGCAGGCGAAGACAGCCGCTCGGTGGTGATGCGTCTGGTCATGGGTGAGGAGAATTATATGGATTTCCGTTACTCGCTGACTCCGGACGACTACATGGTGCGGTTCTCCATTCAGGGAACGGGACTGAACGGCATCCTGTCGCCCAACACCAATTCACTCGACATCCGGTGGAGTCAGAAAGCACGGCAACTGGAACAGGGACGGAAATACGAAAACCAGTATACCGGCCTGTACTACAAATATGCCTCCGACGACGTGGAGAGCCTGAATGCCGGCAAGGATGACGAGGAACAAATCTCTAACCGCCTGAAATGGATCGGCAGCAAGAACAAGTTTTTCTCGACGGTATGGATTGCCGACGATTCGTTTTTTGCCACCCGCCTCCAGTCGAAACAGCTGACGGAATCGGATTACCTGAAGGAATTTACGGCGACCACATCGGTGGCGTTCGACCTGACAAGCCGGGAGCCGGTTTCGTTCCGCTATTATATCGGCCCGAATGACTATCAGCTGTTGCGTACATACGACAAAGGTCTTCCGTCCGGATCGGCGCTGGAACTGGACAATCTGGTGCCGCTGGGCATGAAGTTCCTGCGTCCGATCAATCAGTATTTCATCGTACCGGTCTTTGATTTTCTGGGGAAACATATTTCCAATTACGGGGTGATTATCTTCCTGTTGACGCTGATTGTGAATATCATTCTGTTTCCGCTGACATACAAGTCGCTCCTGTCGTCGGCCAAGATGCGCGTTCTGCGTCCGCAGGTGGAGGAAATCAGCGCCAAATATCCGAAACAGGAACAGGCCATGGAACGCCAGAAGGCAACGATGAATCTGTACAGCCGGGCGGGAGCCAGTCCGATGAGCGGCTGTCTGCCGATGCTCCTGAAGATGCCGATTCTCTTTGCCCTCTACCAGCTGTTTCCCACTTCGTTTGAACTGCGCCAGAAAAGTTTCCTCTGGGCAAAAGACCTGTCGACGTTCGACCCGGTGATTACGTGGGACTTTCATATTCCTTTTATCTCCTCCATGCTGGGGAATCATCTGAGTTTGTTTTGCCTGCTGGTGACGGTTGTCAATCTGGTATACAGTAAATTCAGTATGGACATGACCAATACCGGCCAGCAGCAGATGCCGGGCATGAAAATGATGATGTACTTTATGCCGTTGATGATGCTGTTCTTTTTCAATCAGAGTTCTTCCGGATTGAGTTATTATTTCCTGGTATCCATGCTGATTACCATCGGGCTGACGTTTTCGTTCCGCTTCTTTGTCAACGAGAAGAAACTGTTGTTGCAACTGGAAGAAAACAAGAAAAAACCGAGAAAGAAGTCAGGTTTCATGCAACGCCTCGAAGAGGCGCAGCGCATGCAGCAGGAACAGTTGCGGAAACAGAAGCAACAGCGTACCGGTCAACAGCGGAGACGGTAAAAAACTGCCGTTCGGCAGATTGACCTGCACCCGCGACGACCTCTTTCCTGTGCAGAGGGAAAGGAAGGATCATTTGGCATCATCCCCTTTTCACTTTTGTAATCATTCAGGTATAAAACGAAGAATCGCAGCGTTGCGAAAACGTCCTGACGGCTCCGGGAAGGAATCCCCATGTGGGGAAAACATCCCGACGGTTCCGGGAAGGAATCCCCGCGTGGGGAAAACGTCCTGACGGTTCCGGGAAGGAATCCCCACGTGGGGAAAACGTCCTGACAGTTCCGGGAAGGAATCCCCACGTGGGGAAAACGTCCCGACGGCTCCGGGAAGGAATCCCCACGTGGGGAAAACGTCCTGACAGTTCCTGGACGGAATCCCCTGTTTCTTCCGCTCACTCCCTGAATTCCGTAATACGGTTCGCGGTATAGACGCATTAGGCCCGGGGATTTTTTTTGGCATGGATTAAATATATATAAAACTGGCGTATATCTCATCCGCTTTCCTTACATTTGTCCCCGAAAAAATACGAAACAGCATCTATGAAGACATTAGAACGCTTGGTAGCAGACAAATTATTGAAAATCAAAGCGGTTAAATTACAACCGGCCAATCCTTTCACTTGGGCGTCAGGATGGAAATCCCCGATCTACTGCGACAACCGGAAGACTCTTTCCTATCCGGATATACGTAATTTCATCAAACTGGAACTGGCGCGGATCATGCTGGAAAGATACGAAAAGGCCAATGCGATTGCCGGGGTCGCCACGGGTGCGATTGCCCAGAGCGCGATGGTTGCGGACCTGCTGGGTCTTCCCTTCGTTTACATACGTTCTTCGCCAAAGGACCACGGTCTGGAAAATCTGATTGAGGGAGAACTGAAACCCGGTTCCAGGGTAGTGATCATCGAAGACCTGGTTTCGACGGGCGGAAGCAGCCTGAAAGCCGTGGAGGCCGTGCGCAATTTCGGATGCGAAGTTGTCGGGATGCTGGCCATCTTTACCTACGGCTTTCCGGTTTCCGAACAGGCCTTTAAAAAGGCAAAAGTGCCTCTGACAACGCTCTCGAATTATGATGCGGTCATCGAAGAAGCTGTCCGTACCCATTACATCGACGAATCGGAGACAGACATTTTGCAGCAATGGCGGAAAGACCCTGCCAACTGGGAACCGGAAGCCTGAAGAATAACGGCATTGAAAATTTAAAACCCTTTATGACTGAATACACCAGCGAAGTAAAAACCATTCCCTGTAATGACGGGAGCGTCTTTGCGCTGCTTTCCGACCTGTCGAACCTGGAACGCTTCCGGGAACGGATGCCCGAGGAGACGTTCAAAAACATTTCGTTCGACCGGGACGGATGCAGTTTTGACATTCACCCGGCAGGCAGGGTAGAGTTTCGGATCGTTGACCGCGAACCGAACAGTACCATCAAACTTCAGACCGTTCATTTCCCGATGCCTTTGTCTCTCTGGATTCAATTGAAACCGGAAAGCCAGACGCTTACCCGGATGAAAATAACGCTGAGAGCCGATTTGAATCCGCTTCTCAAACCGATGGTGTCCAAACCGATACAGGAGGCGCTGGACCGGATTTCCACGCTTATTGCCACATTACCTTACGAATAAATACAGGCGATGGCTCAAAAACTTTGGGAAAAAAACATCCCGGTCGACCGCTCGGTCGAGCGTTTCACCGTGGGGAAAGACCGCGAAATGGATTTGTACCTGGCCAAACATGATGTACTTGGCTCCATGGCGCATATCACGATGCTTGAATCCGTCGGACTGCTTGCACGCGACGAATTGCAGCCTCTCCTTGCTGCCCTGAAGACGATCTACGCACAGGCCGAAAAGGGTGCGTTCGTCATTGAGGAAGGCGTGGAGGACGTACATTCTCAGGTGGAACTGATGCTCACCCGGCAGCTGGGCAGCGTGGGCAGGAAAATTCACAGCGGACGTTCACGGAACGATCAGGTGCTGCTTGACCTGAAGCTTTTCACGCGGGCGCAATTGCAGGAAGTCGTCATGCTGGTGTCGGAACTGTTCGACGTGCTGATCGCGCAAAGCGACCGCTACCGGGAGGTGCTTTTGCCCGGCTACACGCACCTGCAAATCGCCATGCCCTCGTCCTTCGGCCTGTGGTTCGGCGCCTTTGCGGAAAGCCTGACGGACGATTTGCTGCTGACGCAGGCCGCCTACGCCATCTGCAACCGCAATCCGCTGGGTTCGGCTGCCGGCTATGGATCGTCTTTCCCCCTGAACCGGACGATGACTGCCCGGCTGCTCGGATTTGATTCATTAAACTATAATGTAGTCTACGCGCAAATGGGACGCGGAAAAATGGAGCGCACGGTGGCCTTTGCTCTGGCCTCTATTGCCGCGACGCTTTCCAGGCTGGCCATGGATGCCTGCCTGTTCAGCAGCCAGAATTTCGGATTCGTCAAGCTGCCCGACCGCTTTACCACCGGTTCAAGCATCATGCCGCACAAGAAGAATCCGGATGTGTTTGAACTCACACGCGCCAAATGCAATAAAATTCAGGGACTGCCACAACAAATCATCCTGATCGCCAACAATCTGCCCTCGGGATATTTCCGCGACCTGCAGATCATCAAGGAAATCTTTCTCCCTTCGTTCGATGAATTGAAGGACTGTCTGCGCATGGTTACGCAAATGATGTGCGAGATTGAAATCAACGAACATATTCTGGACGATGCCAAATATGCCCTGCTCTTCAGTGTGGAAGAAGTCAACCGCCGGGTATGGGCGGGCGTGCCTTTCCGGGATGCATACAAGCAGGTGGGAATGGAAATTGAAGCCGGTACGTTTAACGCCGACCCAACCCTGCATCACACGCACGAGGGGAGTATCGGAAACCTGTGCAACGACCGGATCAAAGGCCTGAAACAGGAACGCATGGACGCATTTCCCTTTGAAAGGGTCAACTGCGCAGAAAAGCATCTGTTGGGACGTTCATAAAGGAAATGAAGATGAGACCGTATCTTGTTTTTTTATTTCTGCTGTGCATTGCCTGCACGGAAACGGAGAACCCGATCGGGAATTTTCCGGTTTACCTGAGACTGGACCTGACGACCAAAGACAAGGAACTCCGTTCGCCCGGAACCGGCAAGACCTATACCTCGAAAGACATTAATCCGGGTATTGAACGGGCCGGTTTTGGCGGCGTGCTGGTCGTACATGCCATGGACAACAGGTTTTATGCCTTCGACCTGGCCTGTCCCCATGAAGCAAACCGCAGCGTGTTGATTGTGCCGGACGAAAATACCGTTTACGCAGTATGTTCCGGGTGCGGCACGAAATATGACATCGCCTTCGGAACCGGAGCGCCCAACGGTGTAAGCCGTTTCTATCTGAAACGGTATAACGTCTCCGATGACGGTATGCTTATTCCCGAAACATTGACGGTTCACAATTAAGGAAATCATATGTGCGATGAAGTTTACAATGCTGCGTCGGCGCGTGCGTTCAATTGGACGGATGTTTTCGAGTCCGTCCGTCGAACGCACCTTAAATGAATATCATATTCTTTTTTGTCTTTTTCTTACGTCGAACGCACGTTATATAAGCCTTAAGTTTGCAGCCTGCGACAGCAGTGACGGCGCCGCATCACACCATATGGAGTATCATCCCGTCAGGTCATGAAGCAATTAACGTGAACGGATGCAACGGAAGCACTTCCATTACATCACGCCCACGTCAACGATTTAAACATGGCAAAAACAAACAAAGGTTGTGGGATTACTCGCTCACTTTTCGCGAACCGTCGCTGATAACCACATCATAGACTTTCGGTGAACGGTTAAATTTTGCTCTGTAGGCTTCCCTGGCCTTGAGGATGAATGCATCATACAGTTCGTCTTTCACCAGGTTGATGGTGCACCCGCCGAAGCCGCCGCCCATCACGCGCGAACCGGTCACGCCACACTCCCCGGCCAGCTCGTTCAGAAAATCCAGTTCTTCGCAACTGACCTCATAGAGCTTGCTCATACCGCGGTGCGTCTCATACATTTTCCGGCCGACGGTTTCGTAATCGCCTTTCACCAGCGCGTCGCAAACATCCAGTACGCGCTGTTTTTCGCCAATCACGTATTCGGCGCGTTTGTAATCTTCTTCGCTGATTTCGCCCCGGATACTTTCCAACTGTTCGAGCGTGACGTCGCGCAGAAATTCCGCGTTCAGCCGGCGAGCAACCCGTTCGCACGATGCGCGACGCTCATTATAGGCCGACGACGCCAGTTCGTGCTTGACGACCGTATCCAGCAGCACCAGCTTGTAGCCTTGCGGATCGAAGGGAAAATATTCGTATGCAAGCGAACGGCAGTCCAGCCGGATCAGATTGCCCCGTTTTCCGAAAATAGAAGCAAACTGATCCATGATGCCGCATTTCACACCGCAGTAGTTGTGTTCGGTCGCCTGGCCGATTCGGGCAAGCTCGAACTTGTCAATGCCCAGTCTGTACAGGTCGTTAAGCGCAAAGGCAAACGTGCTTTCCAATGCGGCCGACGACGACATGCCTGCGCCCAGCGGCACATCGCCCGCAAAGGCCGTGTTGAAACCTTCTATCTCGCCGCCCCGCTTGATGATTTCGCGGCAAACGCCGAAAAGATACCTGGCCCAGCTGGTACGCGGTGCGTCTTCCTCATTGAGGCCAAACTCCACATAATCTTTCAGGTCGATGGAGTAGGCGCGCACTTTCTTCTTCCCGTTCGGCTTGATTTCGGCCATGATACCTTTGTCGATTGCACCGGGAAATACAAATCCGCCGTTATAATCCGTATGTTCGCCAATCAGGTTGATCCGCCCGGGCGAGGCGTAGACCGTCCCGACGGTACCGTCAAAGTGTTTGATAAAACGACTTCTTACATATTCTATATCCATACTTTTAAATATTATATTAATAAGAAGCCCTTTTCTCCTGTCGAGAAAAGGGCTTTCGGAATTTTAATCTACGGGAATATTCGTATTTACATTTTTGAAGCCAACCACAGCATAGAACAGCAGGTAGGCCAGACCGACCAGGATGATCCAGTAGCTTGACATGAAACCGACCGTATCGGCGAACAGATTCTGTACATACGGAATGACACCGCCACCCACGACCAGCATCATAAAGATGCCTGAAGCCGAAGCGACATATTTACCCAGTCCTTCCACTGCCAGGTTGAAAATACTGCCCCACATCACGGACGTGCAGATGCCCACCAGCGCCAGAAACATAAAGGTTACCGGAACTTTTACCATCCCGATGGATAACGCACCCGCACTTGTATCAAAGGCGGGCATGGAAATCTCTGTCATGGGAACTAAAATAGCCGCAAGCACCAGTATGCCTCCCAAAGCCGAGGCGACCGTCAGCATCGCCCTGCTTGATATCTTTGAGCCGATAGCCACGGCTATCAACCGTCCGATAAGCATCAGCAGCCAATAAAAACCAACCACTCCTCCGGCAATCCCGGTTGCTATTCCCAAACCCGGCCTGGTTTTTTCCTGCACTATTTTCTGTGCACTTTCGTATGTATTTTCCTTGATAATCTGCGACTCATATCCTTTTGTATTTTTATTGGATTCGTCCGCCTGCTTCAACTGGGCAAGGTAGGCCTGATCCGCCTGCTGTTTCTGATATTCGGCAACTTTGGACTGCGCCTCTTCCATTGTAAACGAAGTCATATACAGATTGGCTGTACCCGGAACACCGACTTCGACACCCACGTATACGAAAATGGCAACAGCGCCCAGTACAAAATGGCGGAACGACCAGGGGCTGTATTTCGATTTTTCACCTTTGGACACTCTGTTGATGGTTGATTCCGGCTCGGGAATGTTCACAAAAAAGAGGACAAGCCCCACCAGGGCAAATATGCCCAGGGCGATAAACAATACGGGATTTACATCGGGGATGGAGGCTTTCGCTACGGTTCCCACCAGCAGTCCGACCAGCAAAGGCACCAGCGTTCCCATCAACGAGTTAAACGAACCGCCTACCTGAATCAGCATGTTTCCTTTCTTGCCGCCACCACCCAGCGTGTTCAGCATGGGATTTACAACGGCATTCAACATGCACATGGAGAATCCCGAAACAAATGCGCCCAGCAAATACACATAAAAATTTGCCGCAATGCCCGAAAGGTATTGAATAGCTACGCCGACAAAACCTACCGCAATGGCAATTAATGCAGTGTTTTTATAACCCACTCTTTGCAGCAGCATACCGGAAGGTATTCCCATCACGGCATAAGCGAGGAAATTCATGAAATTTCCCAGCATCCCCAGGGAGTTTGAAACGCCGAACTGATTTTTCAATACAATTCCCATCGGCGCCGCCAAATTGGTTACAAACGAAATCATGCCAAACAGTAAAATCATCATAATGATTGGCAACGTGTAATTTCTCTCTTGATCTTTCTTTGTCATATTCTTCATTTTTTTGTTGTTAATAAACCTGTTATATTGATTCTGTTGAAAACTTGCAGATGGTTTGGCTTTCGAACACTTCGCCGGGACGGAGTACGACGCCGGGATAGTCCGGTCTGTTCGGGCTGTCCGGGTAGTGTTGCGTTTCGAAGCAGAGCGCGGACTGCCGCGGATAGCGCCGGCCGTTTTTCCCTCTCAGGTTGCCGGTCATCCAGTTACCGGTATAGAGTTGCATTCCCGGTTCGGTCGTGAACAGGTCCATGACGATTCCCGTCTTGGGAGAACTGCAGCGTGCGGCAAATGCCGGTTCGCCGGCCGCTTTTCCGTTCAGCAGAAAAGTATGGTCGTAGCCGCGTCCAATAATCAGGGGTTTGAAGTCTGCGCGGATGCGTTCGCCCACCTCGTGCGCCGTGCGAAAATCCATCGGCGTACCCTCGACTTTCTCCGGTGCCCCGAGCGGTATCGACGTTTCGTCTGTCGGGAGATAATAATCCGCGTTGATGATCAGCCGATGATCGCCGATATACGGGTCGCCTGCGCCGGAAAGGTTGAAATAGGAATGGTTGGTCAGGTTCAGCACGGTTGGCCGGTCGGTGGTCGCATGATAGCCGATAACCATCTCGCCGTTGTCTGTCAGCGTATAGGTAACGGTCGTTGTCAGCGTGCCGGGAAAGCCTTCTTCTCCGTCGGCCGAAACATACATCAGTTCAATGGAGCGGTCGTCCACCCGTTTGACCTCCCAGACGACGGCATGGAAACCCTTGATCCCGCCGTGCAGGCAGTTCGGGCCATTGTTGGCAGCCAGCCGGTATTCCCTGCCGTCCAGCGTGAAACGGGCGTTGGCGATGCGGTTGGCATAGCGGCCGCAGACGGCGCCGAAATACGGTTCTTCTGAAGTCAGATAATCGTCGATGGAATCGTGTCCCGTGACGACGTCCGTCCGGTTGCCGTTCCGGTCGGGCAGGGTCAGCGAAACTGTTTTTGCTCCGTAGTTCGTAACCGTCAATTCGAAGCCGGTTTTGTTTCTTAATATGTAAAGCGCTGTTTCTTTTCCGTTGACTGTCCTGCGGAAGTTTTCCACGCGCAAACATGAAAGCGTAAGTTCATTGTTCATACTTCATCTTTCTTAAATTTCGGCGTAAAAGTAGACTACTTTTATTGATTAGCATCGCCAAAAAAACATGTTATAAAGCATAATTGAAATTTTCTTCATTACCCCCGGTGTCATATACGCATACTTGAAAACAAACAAATCCGGATTTGTTATATTAAAAGGATAATAATTAAGGTGCTACTTGCTGACCTGTATCACACCATTTGATGTTATTTGTCTTATCGGCATCTTTTGTCAAAATATTGTTGGTTTGAATGGTTGATCGTCCAGTATTCGCCATGCAAATTTATCAGTGTATTTACGTTACAGGTTCGATGCTTCAGATTCAAAAGGTCAAAAGAATCCGGATCGGCAGGAGGAAATTCATTCGAAGAGGTCTGTATCATTATATAAAGCGTATGATAGGCTATATGTGCCGTGATGTGCCGGAGTTCGGCCGACTTTCGTATGTCTCTGGTAACCATCCGGCATTTTAACGTGTCGCCGACCGATTCGGTCACGAATGACGGTTCGAGACCTTTTTCAACGGGCTTCAACTCTCGAAAAATTACTTCTACCGGTATATATGGCGGCTCTTTGTCACATCCGGAAAGGAGAAGGGGCCACGCAAACCACATGA
>JAISMO010000005.1 GCA_031276675.1 Tannerella sp. | reverse complement strand
ACGATGTAAAGAGCCTGCAACCCCGTAGCGGGTTGCCCTTTGGCCGATATGCTCAGGGCAACACCTTCGGTGTTAAACTCCTCTCGCATGGCATAACCCCGCACTGCGCTGCGCTTGTGCGGGGTTATCGAAAGGACGACACCTGCGGTGTTTATTTTGCACAAAATCATGCCGCGCAAAGTAGAATCAGCCATAAACGGGAATCGTATGCCTGTCTGCCCGGTTCCTGCGCCGCACAAAACCTCAGGACGTTGCTTCGACATACACTTGCGCGTTCTCAAAGCGTATGGCACGTATGCCCGCGCCTTTCTCTATGAAACCGGATTCCGAGATGCCGTCGTACCACTCGCCGTCAATCATCACTTTTCCCGAAGGACGCAATACGGTGACGGCCGTTCCCTCCCTGCCGACCAGACTGGAAAGCGGGGGGGCGGATACGGCGTTCCGCAGGTCGGCATTCAGGGCCACCCTGCGAAACATCCCCTGTGTCCCGATGCGGTTCGAGAGCCAGATCATGCCTGTCATTCCCAGTACGATGCCGAGGCTCACAATCGTAAAGGCGCGTCCCACCTCTGCGCCGTTTACGCCGTCGAAACGGAAGGTCACATTATCCAGCAGGGCAAGGATAAATCCGAGCACCATCAATACCATGCCGCTGATCCCGATCACGCCGAATCCGGGAATCACCACGATCTCCAGCACGACCAGCATCACGCCGGCCACAAAGAGCAGAATCTCCCAGTTGGCTGCCAGTCCTTCCACATAGAGCGGTGCGAAATAAAGCACCGCCGCAAGGATGGAAACGGCCAGCGGGAAACCGACACCCGGCGTCTGCAACTCAAAATAGATGCCGCCGATGATAAACAGAATCAGTAGCGATTGCAATACCGGATTCATCAGGAATCCTTTCAGTTCATCCGACCACGAAGGCCGGTAATCGGTCAGTGTATATTCCCGATAGCCCAGGTGATTCGCAATCACATCTTCCACCGACTCGGCAATGCCGTCGCAATATCCCCACCGCAAGGCTTCTTCGGCAGTAAATGTCAGCGTTTTGCCGGAATCGATCAGGTTGGGAATCATGATCCGGTCATCTACCATAGCTTCGGCTATCTGCGGGTCGCGTTTCCAGCGAAAAACCGTATCCTTCCCCGTGATCACCGTATCTTTTCCATGTGCTTCGGCTGTGGAACGCATCATGGAACGCATGTAGGACTGATACTTGTCGGGCATTTCCCCGCCACTCATGTCCACTACGGTCGCAGCGCCGATATTCGCTCCCCGGCGCATGAATATCCTGTCGCAGGCCAGCGAAATCAGCGCACCTGCGGAAGCCGCGTTATTATCAATAAACACATACACGGGCATGGGAGTATACAAAAGGGCGGTACGCATCGAATCCGCCGACTCCAGCAAGCCTCCGTAGGTGTTCAGATGAATGAGTACGGCATCCGCGTTGAGCGCTTGCGCTTCGCTCAGTCCGCGGCTGAGGTAAATCTGAGTCGTTCGATTGATTTCCTTTTTAATGTCTATTTTGTAGACAAGCGATTGAGCCATGACAGATTGTGCAAAAACCTGTCCCAATAATCCGATTAGCAGGCATATAGCCCAACGGCCCGTACAGTGGTCGGTTAAGTGTCGCAGTTTCATTTGTTGTAATATATTTATTGGATCGGTCATTCGGTTAAATATTTCAAAAGCCTTGAACAATTCCGGGCTTGAACTGTATATTTGTATATTGACAAATGTAAAATCATATATTTAGACAATTTATTCAGTTATGAAAACGGTGCAATTTCAGAAAAAATTATTGGGTATGCAAGAAAACATGATGAATTTTGCATTATCGCTCACCGCCAATCGGGACGACGCGAAAGATTTGATGCAGGAGACATCGCTTAAGGTGCTGGACAACAGGGAAAAATTCGTAGACAACCGGAATTTTAAGGGATGGGTGCTGACTGTCATGCGAAATATTTTCATCAATCAATATCACCGGATTGTTCGTACACAAACGGTCATTGATCAAAACATTGATTTGTATACGCTGGACATTGTGAACGATTCGGGATTCGGCTCGCCGGACGGTTCGCTTCAGCTTCAGGAGATCACCGACGCCATCCACAGTCTGAACCATGACCTGAAAGTCCCGTTTTCTCTGTATGTGAGCGGTTACCAGTATAATGAAATTGCGGAAACGCTGAATCTTCCCATCGGAACGGTCAAGAGTCGTATCTTTTTTGCCCGTAAGGAATTACGCGAAAAGCTGAAAGATTATGACCATGGCGGCCACTATGAGTAGCAGAAAATCCCGGCTTCCCTGAACCGGCGAAACTCGTGTTCGAAGTGGGGCGTGAACACATGCTTGCCGAGAAGCGCTTCCATGTCGCGAAGCAGCCAGAAACGCCCGCCGTCCAGTTCGGCCGGATGCGGATGAAGTAATTCGTCGCAGGTCGCCATGAATGTATTTACCAGTTCTTTTTCAAGGTCGGATTCAAATACATAGCGCGCGATGAAAACGGGCGTAAAGCGGATAAGACCCAGTTCTTCAAACGCCTCACGTCGCAAAGCCGTTTCCACCGTCTCCCCGTAATCGACATGCCCGCCAACGGCCGTATCCCATTTCCCCGGCTGGATATCTTTGTGTTTCGACCGTTTCTGTAAATACAATTCTCCGGCCGGATTAAAAACGTGCAGGTGTACAACCGGATGGAGCAGTTTCATGCCGCTGTGACACGCGCGACGGGTGGCTTTGCCGACGACTTCGCCGACTTCATTCACCAGTGGAAGCCATTCCCCGGCGGGCGAGAGGGATGTAAAGCGATGCTCATCCATGAGATATTTCTTTTATAATTCTGCACAATTCGCTGTCGGTCAGATTTTTTCCATAAGTTTCATGCGACAGCCGAAACAGGCATCCGTTTTTATAGCCGGCGCATCCGTAGGCTGTACGGCCACGCAGGATTACGCCTCCGCAATGCGGACATACGGGCGGTGTCGCAGCAGCAGGGGATTGGGCCGGGCGAGCGGATGATTTCCGTATGGTTTTCCCCGTTTTCTTTTTCTGTTTTCCGGCAAGGTTTGTTTTTTTCCGCTCTCCGGACGGTCTCATCGGCGCTTCCTCAACGGCGATATTTCGGGGGGATGTGTCGGCACACACCTCCTGCACAATCCGGCCGACCAACTGTTTCAATTCATCCAGAAAGATGCTTGCTTTATATGTTCCCTTTTCAATTTGGCGGAGTTTCTTCTCCCACACTCCGGTCAGTTCGGCGCTTTTCAGCAGTTCGTCGCGGATGACGCCAATCAATTCGACGCCGGTCGGCGTGGCATACAAACGCTTCTTTTCCCTGCGAATGTAATTCCGTTTAAACAGCGTCTCTATGATAGCGGCACGGGTAGATGGGCGACCGATGCCGTTTTCCTTCAGTGCGTCGCGCAGTTCTTCATCGTCCACCAGTTTGCCGGCTGTCTCCATGGCGCGAAGAAGCGTAGCTTCGGTATAGGGCTTGGGCGGCACAGTCTGCTTTTCGACAAGATCGGGTTGATGCGGCCCGTGTTCTCCTCTTACAAAAACCGGCAAAACGGTGGATTCTTCCGAGGGATCATTGCCGGTGCGGTCTGCGCTTTCCGCGGCTTCTTTTGTCTCCTTTTCGAAAACAACTCGCCAGCCAGGTTTCAGTATTTGTTTGCCGGTCACCTTGAACCCGACGTTTTCCACTTCGCCCAGTACGGTCGTCGTCAAGATTTCACAGTCGGGATAAAAAACGGCAATGAACCGGCGCGAGATTAAATCATAGACTTTCTGTTCACGGTCGGAAAGGATCCGTGCCGACATGCCGGTCGGGATAATCGCGTGGTGGTCGGTAACCTTGCTGTTGTCAAACACTCTCTTGCGCTTCGGGATTTTACCGGCCAGCAGGGGAGCGGTCAGCTGGGCGCAGGCGGTCAGCCCCTTCAATATCTGCGGAATCCTGGGGTACATGTCGTCGCTCAGGAAGGTTGTGTCCACACGTGGGTAGGTAGTCAGTTTCTTTTCGTAGAGCGCCTGTATCCATTTCAGTGTTTCCTCGGCGGAGAAAGCGAATTTTCGGTTACATTCCACCTGTAGCGATGTCAGGTCGAACAGACGGGGCGGTGTTTCCCTGCCCTTCCCGGTCGTGATGCCGGTTATGGTAAATTCCTTGTCTGTGACCTGTTGCAGGAGGGTTTCACCTTCTTCTTTTTTGGAGAATTTCCCCTGCACCGCCGAAAAGGTGGTCTGCCGATACACCGTTTTCAATTCCCAGTAAGGTTCCGGCTTGAATTGCTCAATTTCCCGCTGGCGGTTGACAATCAGTGCAAGGGTAGGTGTCTGCACCCGGCCGATGGAAAGCACCTGCCTGTTTTGCCCGTAGCGGAGCGTGTAGAGACGGGTCGCATTCATGCCCAGCAGCCAGTCGCCGATGGTACGGGACAGTCCGGCCTCGTACAGAAGATTAAACTCGACTGCTTCCTTCAGATTTCGGAACCCTTCGCGAATGGATTCTTCCGTCAGCGAAGATATCCATAACCGGTAAACCGGACAACGGCAACCGGCCTTCTGCAAAACCCACCGCTGAATCAACTCGCCCTCCTGCCCGGCATCACCGCAGTTGATCACGGCTTCTGCTCCCCGGATCAGTTTTTCGAGGATACGGAACTGTTTTTCGTATGTTTTATTTGACAGCAATTTGATACCGAAACGGGATGGAATCATCGGGAGCGACTGCAATTGCCACCTTTTCCAGGCCGGTGTGTAGTCATGCGGTTCCTTGAGCGAACAAAGGTGTCCGAACGTCCAGGAGACCTGATACCCGTTTCCTTCGAGATACCCGTCCTTCCGGGTTTTCGCGCCGAGGACGCCGGCTATTTCACACGCCACACTGGGCTTTTCAGCTATACAAACTTTCAAAATTCCGGCTGTTTGCTGCAACGGTGAGATTTTTCCCGATGCAGGGATGCGTCTTTTCCCAATGCAAGGAAAATACAGGCTTCAATCATGACGGAATGCAAGTTTTTTTTACAAGTAAACTCCATTTAATTTTCTGCCAGTTTACTCTGTCTTTTTCTTTCCGTTTCGTCGAGGGTGATTTTTCGCATCCGCATGGAAGAAGGCGTTATTTCCACGTACTCGTCTATCCTGATGTATTCAAGAGCGTCTTCGAGGCTGAAAATCAAGGGTGGAGCCAAAGCAACCTTTTCATCCGACCCGGATGCTCGCATGTTGGTCAATTTCTTTGATTTGGTCACATTCACCACCAAATCGCCTTCCTTGGTATGCTCGCCGACAACCTGGCCGGCATAGACTTCTTCACCCGGAGTGATGAAAAACCGTCCGCGCGATTGGAGGTTGTTCAGTGCGTAGGCAAACGCGTTACCCGTTTCCATGGCAATGATGGAACCGTTCTGACGGCGTTCGATGGTACCCTTCCAGGGTTGAAACTCCAGAAAACGGTGAGCGGTAATGGCTTCACCGGCCGAAAGCGTTAGCAGCAGGTTGTTCAGACCGATAATCCCGCGCGAAGGAATGATAAACTCCAGGAAGATACGGTTATTTTTATTTTCCATCTGCAACATTTCGCCTTTCCGTTTTGTTACCACGTCGATGGTGCGGCTGGCACAATCTTCCGGCAAATTGATGGTCAACTGCTCGACCGGCTCGCATTTCTGTCCGTCAATTTCTTTGATAATCACCTGCGGCTGCCCTACTTGCAACTCATAGCCTTCGCGTCGCATGGTTTCAATCAGTACCGACAAGTGCAGTACGCCGCGACCGTAAACAAGCCATGCATCAGCCGAATTCGTCGGTTCCACGCGCAGGGCAAGATTCTTGTCCAGTTCCCGGAGGAGCCGTTCGTAGAGATGGCGGGAGGTAACGTATTTCCCTTCTTTTCCGAAAAAAGGAGAATTGTTGATGGTAAAGAGCATCGACATGGTCGGTTCGTCAATGGCAATGGCAGGCAACGGCTCCGGTGTCCGGACGTCGGCAAAGGTTTCTCCGATTTCAAAGTTTTCCACACCGATCACGGCGCAAATGTCGCCTGATTTGACGGACGTCGTTTTGGCCCGTCCCAATCCTTCGAAGATATTAATTTCCTTGATTCTTGATTTTACTTGCGAACCGTCGCGTTTACAGAGCACAATATCCTGTCCTTCCCTCAATTCGCCCCGGTGTACGCGCCCTACGGCTATACGTCCCACATACTGCGAATAATCAAGCGAGGTGATCAGCATTTGGGAAGGCCCTTCGAGCGTAACCGGTTCGGGGATGTGTTCGATGATACCGTCCAGCAGCGCAAAAATATCTCCGGTCGGCTGATTCCAGTCCGTTGACATCCAACCCTGCTTGGCCGAACCGAAATAGGTGGGGAAATCCAGTTGTTCCTCCGTCGCGTCCAGACTGAACATCAGGTCAAACACCATCTCTTGCACCTCGGAAGGACGACAATTAGGCTTGTCGACTTTATTGATGACAACAATGGGTTTCAGTCCCAGTGAAATCGCTTTCTGCAGTACGAAACGGGTCTGGGGCATTGGCCCTTCGAAGGCGTCAACCAGCAACAGACAGCCGTCCGCCATGTTCAGCACACGTTCTACTTCGCCGCCAAAATCAGCATGTCCCGGTGTATCTATAATATTGATTTTATGATCTCTGTATCGGATTGATACGTTCTTGGCCAGAATCGTTATCCCGCGTTCGCGTTCCAGATCATTACTGTCAAGAAACTGATCCAAATCGGCTTGTCCCTCACGGAACAGTTTTCCCGCCAATAACATTTTATCTACCAGGGTTGTCTTGCCGTGGTCTACATGCGCAATGATGGCAATATTTCTTATTTTCTGCATCTTTAATATTGATATTTCGGACGCAAAAGTACGCATAAAATATCAACACCCATAAAAAAACGTTCAAAAGCGACCGTATATTCAAAAAAACGTCTATCTTTGCCGCCGCTTAAATAATATGGTATTAATTTATTACAAGTAAAAGCATGTATTTGGATTCGACAAAAAAAGAAGAGATTTTCTCGAAGTACGGAAAGTCAAAAGCAGACACGGGTTCTGCAGAAAGTCAGATTGCATTATTTACCTACCGAATTAGTCACCTGACCGAACATCTGAAGGTCAATAAAAAAGACTACGGTACCGAACGCGCGTTGAAGATGATGGTAGGCAAACGTCGCCGTCTGTTGGATTATCTGGTGAAAGTGGATATTGAAAGATATCGCGCCATCATCAAAAAATTGAACATCAGAAAGTAAAATTTCGGTTTTTCATTGTGTGCAGAGAGAAAGGCGGCTTTCGTGAAAAACGGGAGTTGCCTTTTTACGTTTCCTGCGATACGGACAAAAAAACGCATTACCTGACACTGCGCTATACGAAAGTTTATCATCATCTTTCAATTCCTGAATATAACGCTCAAACACATCTCCCTCCGTTCCGGGCTTTAAATCCTTACTTCCCGTTTCCACTAATTTATGGTTTACACTATGGATTACAACCACTATACAACTAACGGACTGTCAACGGCCACTGGTTTATTCCACGGTTTACAAAACCTCTTTTCCATCCAAAAAAAAGAAGGAATCACCGTTTGGCAACTCCTTCATTTTCAGTGGTACCAAGTGGAGTCGAACCACTGACACAAGGATTTTCAGTCCTTTGCTCTACCAACTGAGCTATGGTACCTCTTCGTTTTTTTTTTAATGGCGACAAAGATACGGCGTCTTTTTGAATCGGCCAAACTTTCCGCTTTATATTTCCCTGGCAAGACAAGAGGGAATCATTTCCCCCTTCTCTTGTCATTTTTTTAACC
>JAISMO010000158.1 GCA_031276675.1 Tannerella sp. | reverse complement strand
GCATCCCGAAGCGGTATGATCCGAATCGAAAACAAGCGTGTAGCACCCGGCACAATCTTTCGGTTCCAGTTCTCTCAGTGCGCCTGTTTCCATATCCACAATGCCTGCCAGTTTCCATTTGGTGCCAGCCAGAGGAACGGGAATGGAAAGTTCATCCTTGCAGCCGCAGCATATCAGCACGCCAACCACAAGCAGGAGTGGCACAGGGCACAAACGTTTCTTCCCCCGGAGAAAGGTTTCATATATCTTATATGTTTTCATAATCATCTGTTTTTATTTTGTTTATAATCGAATTTGTTAAAAGCCTTCGGGTGACGCCCCCGTTAAACCGGTAACGGGGGCGATGTGAAACGCCGTTGCGTGCGGCGGGTCTGAAAATCGATTGAATAACGGGTTCATTTGCATCGGACAGTCGCCCGGATAGGGTTCTGCTGCCGTCCGGCACACAAATGTCTGCCGAATCTTCCGGCAACCGGCCAATCAGCCGGCAGACGGACGAAATACCTGCCATCAGGCAAATCATATCAAATAGAAAAATTGTCTCCATAATAACAGCCATTCTTCATGTTTCGTTTCAGTAAACGGTTCCAAAATTAGAAACCGTTCGCCTGTCAGCCAAATTCTTTCAGTTAATGATCACAAATAGGCAGATGAATGTGTTGCGTGACCGGAGTACCGGTCGTGCCGTCCATTGCAGTCGTCCTGTTGCTGACTTTGTCTCTTTTTACAGTTTTCTGTTTTTTATATCTATAACGATTCATTCAAAAATTGTCTTGCATATTTTTCTACTGCATCAAAACGGCAAATGGTATACCCTTCCAGCCACTCGTCAAATCCATTTCCCTGATTTTCGAAAAATGACTGATGATATTTTTCGGATGCTGCTTCTTCCAGAAAAGGCGTATAATTGAATGCCTTCATGATGCCAACCAGTATATGGCGCGTTTCATTGGCCCGTCCCGTTTCCTTTTCAGTCATTTTTAAAGCCATCACCAGAAACCGGCGCCGTTCGTCCCGGTTCATTGCCGATATGCATGCATCATTTGCCAGAAGCATTTCAAGGCATTGTACCTTACCTGCTTTTTCCTCTTTTTGCACGATGACAGACAAATATCTTGCAGCAAGTACGGGCACGCAATCGTTTCTGCTCAACAGTTCCATTGCAATCCTGTCATTTGCAAGCATCTCATTGAAACGGGTTACTCCCCGTATCTTCAGGGAAGAACACACAGAACACCAGGGTCCCTGCTGACGCCGGGGATGATTGAGCCAGGAATCCAACAGTCCGCATGTACTCATGGACTGAATGGTTGCATCCGGAATAACGAATGTTTCTTCCATTTCCTTTGTCCAGGGAGACGGATACAGAATGGCATCCGGCGTCGAATGACATATCTGCACGCCATAGTCGGCAACCGTTTCATTCCATTCCGCATCAAACAGAGCGGTGAAGGTGCTGTTTTCCGAACATGCCATCAATAAAACAGGCATCGCCAGCACAATATGTGATATCTTTTTCATGCCAATCCTTTTACTGTTTAATAAAACGGTCTGTCATTCTAACTGTTTCATGAATCAATACGGCATCATCCATAACTTCCGTTTAGAAGACATCCTTAAAATGAGCGATACAGTTATTAATCAGCGAAACGGTTTGCGCACTTTTCAGATTGTTTCCCGCCATCAGTCCGCTTACGCCGGCATCGGTTTCAACAAGCCGGTGAAACGGTTCATATTCAAACCTGAGCATCACATTACCCAGTCCGTAGAAGACAGCAGCCAGGCTTTCGGGATAATTCCAGCTGTCATTTGTTTCGGACAACTCCCGGACTGTTTCCTGATGGTACATCATCAGCGCGATGTATTCGTCAATCTCCTCCTCCCTCATGCGGTCAATTACTTCCGCCTGTGCAATGATTCGCTGCATACATTCGTAAGCATGAAAGCAGCCCGCTCCGTCCAGCGCCGCAAGTTCCACTCCCCCGAGCAGATCAAGCAGGACACGTCCGGCATCGGGGCGGTTCAGCAGTTCGGGGAGCATGTTCAGCTGTTTCACCGTTGCCCGGAAACCTGCCTGAGCCGAATGATGCAAATACATGCCGGGGGACATGTCACACAGAACGAATTGATAAAACAACTCTTTCGTCGTCATCCCGCGCAAAGCGTCGTCGGGTATTTGCCGCCGTTTCAGTTTTGTGCCGTAAGCCAGCGTTTTCACCTCTTCATCCGTAAAAGGCGTGAAGGGATAGAGATTCAAACCGGTTGTGTCCGTCAACTGTTTGCAATCCGGTTGATCTGCGTACTCATTGCCGTTGAACATCCGGTCATTCATGACATTATTGTTACACGACATGTACAGTATCAAAAAGAATAGAGACCATAGTTTCTTCATTTGTTTGTGGAATTAATTATGTTTTACAATCACAGTTTCCTCATTTTCATCAATAAAAAATGCATTATCCGTTTTCTCTCGAAGGTCCTTTCAGGACTTTTCATCACCTGAAACTTTAAGCATGGCACTTAAAGAAGAATTGTAATGAAATCCGGATAATTCTTTTTACTTTGATGATTTTGCCGCATAATATTTGTTGGCTTTTTCCTGTTTCTGACGTCAAGCCAACAGACATAAAACCGAATAAAATACTTTTGCTTTCATAATATTCTTTCTTTTGTTGTTTATAAATCTATTTAATTTACTCAGGCTTACAGGGACCATGTATCCCTCAACACTCAGCGTGTCATTGTTGATGAAATGGAATAATTTTCAATCACTTTTTTATGGTTGACAGGGGTTTGTCGTATAACGTCATCACCGGTCAATCTATGATTCCGATTTCCCGGAACCAGTCTTCTGCCCGGTCCGGCCAGCTGTTCACCATGGCGCCCGTATCGCGCAACCCGTAACCATGTCCGCCGCGGTGGTAAAGGTGCATCCAGACGGGGACACCGGCCTCCTTCAGCGCATAATAGTAGAATAAACTGCTGTTGATATACGATCGATCGTCTTCGGTTTGAATCAGCATCGTCGGCGGCGTTTTGGACGAGACCTGTATTTCCGGGGCAAGCCGGAAATTTTCTCCGTCCAGGTAGGCCGGATAAACCAACAGACAGAAATTCGGCCTGCTGCTTGTCCGGTCCACCTCATCCAGCGGCAGATATGCACGCTTGTCAAACGAATTACAGGCCATTACCGACAAGTGTGCACCTGCCGAAAAACCCATTACGCCAATGCGATCCGGATCAATATTCAACTCGCTTGCATTAGCCCGAACATAACTGACAGCCCGTTGCAAATCCTGTAACGGCGCTTCGTGCTTTTTTTGTTCGGGAGGCTGAGGCACCCTGTATTTCAGCAAAATGGCTGTAATACCCAACTCATTTAACCAAAGGCATACCTCATCTCCTTCCAAATCATACGCCAGCAAGTTATATCCGCCGCCGGGACAAACTATGACAGCCGAGCCATTTGCCAATTCTTCAGAAGGTTCGTAAATCGTGATGACCGGCTGGCTGACGTTCGTGATCCGCTGTACGGTTTCATTTGCCACTCGGTTACCACTTTCATCGGCTACCTCTTCCGACGCAATTGTATTACCCGGAGCTCCTGCCGGAAACAGTCTGATAATTTTTTCCTGCGCAACGGAAGAGAAATACAAACTCATGACACAAAGAGAAATAAAAATCTTTTTTTCCATCGTTCATACATATGGATCATTCACAAGATAAAACTACGAAATCAAAGCAACGGAAAGGCGGTTTTCCTGCTCTATTTCATCTCTTTTTCTTCCTTCATATCCAGTTCGTTTTTTTCCCAGTCATAGAATTTATATTCCAGAAAGGCCAGGCTTTGATCGGGAATGATTTTCATCCCGGCCGAATACTTCATCCTCCACTGCAATCCCAGCGACCATATACCTTTATTGATATAGGCAGCTACATAAGGATGCACATGCAGGGTGATTTTTTTTACATTATGTACGTTCACCAGGCAGTCAATCTTTTCTTCCAGACTGTCGGTAAACAGGATGGATGATTTCACGACGCCTGTCCCGAAGCAGGAGGGACAACTCTCAGAGGTCTGTATATCCAGAATCGGACGCACTCTCTGACGAGTGAGTTGCATCAGGCAAAACTTGCTAAGCGGAAGAATATTATGCTTAGCTCGATCATTCGACATCGCCTTGTTCATGTGTTCATAGAGCTGCTGGCGGTTCGACGCTTCTGCCATGTCTATGAAATCGACTACAATAATTCCGCCCATATCGCGCAAACGCAACTGGCGGGCAATCTCATCGGCTGCTGCAAGATTCACCTCAAAAGCCGTTTTTTCCTGTTCCGTACTGCCTTTCATGCGATTGCCGCTGTTCACGTCAATCACATGCATGGCCTCGGTATGTTCAATGATCAGGTATGCACCGCCTTTGTAGGTCACCGTACGTCCAAGCAGAGACTTGATTTGTTTCGTAATGCCGAATTTGTCAAAGATCGGCAACTCATCGGAATACAGTTTCACGATGTTTTTCTGTTCCGGCGCAATCAGGTTCACATATTCGTATACACTCCGGTATACTTCCTGATCATTGATGTAGATGTGTTGAAAGGAAGCATTAAAAATATCACGCAAAAGCGCAACGATACGCGCCGTTTCTTCATACGCAATCACTGGCGCTTTCAGTTTCGGCATCTTGAACAGAGTGTCTTCCATCCGTTTGAGCAAAGATTTCAATTCTCCGTCTAATTCGGCTACTCGCTTTCCTTCGGCCGACGTGCGCACGATGACACTGATATTCTTCGGCTTTACGCTCTGGATCAGTTGACGTAAACGTGCCCGCTCTTCATTGGACTTGATTTTGGTGGAAACGGAAATTTTGTCTGAAAACGGCATCACCACCAGAAAACGGCCTGCGAATGAGAGTTCTGCCGTCAAACGCGGGCCTTTCGTTGAAATCGGTTCCTTGGCAATCTGCACAAGCACGTCCAGCCCTACAGTTAACACGTTACCGATGCTTCCCTCTTTCTCTATTTCAGGTAATATCTGTATTTTGGAAACGGACGGGCGCTTTTTCGGGTCATCTTTCAGTTGCTTCAAATATTTTTGCTGTGTATTAAAAGTGGAGCCCAAATCCTGATAGTGCAGAAAGGCTTCCTTTTTACAGCCTACATCAACAAACGCGGCATTCAATCCCGGAAGTAATTTTTTTACTCTCCCCAGATAGATATTACCTACGGCAAAAGAATCACTTCGGGGTTCTTTTTGAAACTCCACCAAACTCTTATCTTCCAATACAGCGATTGAGATTTCTTTCGATCTTACGTCTACAACTAATTCACTTACCACAACTGACTATTTTCTATGTATTTAAACAAAAGAACAAACTTAAAAGTTTCTCATTAAGTTTGTTCTTTTCGCTCACTAAGACTTATTTCTTCTTATGTCTATTTTTTTTAAGTCTTTTTTTACGCTTGTGCGTTGACATTTTATGTCTTTTTCTCTTTTTACCGCTAGGCATAAATTCCCAATTTTAAATTCAACACTTCAGACTATTACTTCTCAGCCACACTGTTCAAAAATACTTTTGCCGGTTTGAATGACGGAATGTCATGTTCCGGAATAATAATCGTTGTGTTCTTTGAAATGTTACGCGCGGTTTTCTGAGCTCGCGTTTTAACCACAAAGCTGCCAAAACCTCTCAAATACACATTCTCCCCCCTGGATAAAGAAATCTTTACTACATCCATAAACGTCTCAACGGTAGACAAAACTGTACTTTTGTCAATACCTGTACTCTTTGAAATCTCACTAACAATGTCTGCCTTTGTCATATCATAACTATTTAAATGAATAAAATTCTAATTTTTTGGATTGCAAATATATAGTATTTATTTCAATATGCCGTTCTTTTTCCCGAAAAAGTGAGATAAATTTTCGCGAGATATCCGTATGTTTGTGCCGAAATTATACGACAAAAAATATAACAGTCTATGAGTCAATTGTATGAAAAAAATCAGGAGAGCGAAATTTTTTTTACCTGGTATGAGGAAAATAAACGGGATTTGCCCTGGAGACAAACAAAGGATCCCTATTTGATATGGATTTCGGAAATTATTCTCCAGCAAACCCGGGTTGTACAGGGCATGGAGTATTACCTGCGATTCGTCCGGCGGTTCCCCGATGTGACAAGTCTGGCCGAAGCCACGCAGGAAACCGTATTGAAATACTGGCAGGGACTGGGATATTATTCCCGTGCCCGCAACCTGCACGAAGCGGCGAAAGATATTCAAACCCGTTTTCACGGCACATTCCCTCAGCGTTATGAGGACATTCTTTCCCTGAGAGGCGTCGGCGAATATACGGCAGCCGCTATCGCGTCTTTTGCATGGAACCGGCCCTATCCGGTCGTCGACGGGAATGTCTTCCGCGTGCTGGGACGACTTTATGCGATTCAAACACCCATTGATACGGGGGAAGGAAAAAAACAGTACTCCGAGCTGGCTCGCCTCATCATGAATCCACAGATGGCCGGACTGCACAATCAGGCTGTCATGGAATTTGGCGCATTACAGTGCGTTCCGCAGAATCCGGACTGCCGTCAGTGTCCGTTTGAGAACCGGTGCATGGGCTATGCCTCCGGAAATCCGCAGCAGTTTCCGGTCAGGCAACACAGGACCAAAACACGCAACCGCTATTTCCATTATTTATATATCATCTATGACAGGGAATACACTTACCTGTATCGCCGTACCCAAAACGACATCTGGAAAGGACTGTTTGAACTGCCTCTGATAGAGACGGAGCGAACGATGGATTTTGCCGAACTGCGGGAAACGCCGGCCTTCAGGAAACTGTTCAATGCCACTGGCACGTCTGCACTGACGGTTGAAAAGAGTGGCGTCAAACATGTCCTGTCTCACCAGATTCTGTATGCGACCTTTTACCGGGCCGAAATTCAAACGGAAAATGCCGCGCTGAGAGACTATCTGAAAATAGAAAAAAGTACCCTGGGCAACTACCCCGTTCCAAAGTTGATATACAACTATTTGTCGGAAACCGTCTGAGATTTTACCGCCACGCCCTGTTTTTTTAACAGCATTGCGCGGACAGGTAAAAAAAAGTCCTTACATTTGTGTTGTAAATTATAAATCCATTCATAAATATGTCATTGAACAAAGTTATTTTAATCGGAAATGTGGGGAAAGACCCCGCAGTAAGGTATTTTGACAGCGGAAATGCTGTTGCCAATTTTTCCGTGGCCACGTCGGATAGAGGCTATACGCTGGCCAACGGGACGGAAGTTCCCGAACGGACGGAGTGGCATAACGTTGTTGTAAGTCGCGACCGGGTTCAATTTGTGGAGAAATATGTCAAGAAAGGCTCTTTGGTCTATGTTGAAGGAAAAATCCGTACTCGCAGTTACGACGACCAGAGTGGTGCAAAACGTTATGTCACGGAGATTTACGCCGACAGGGTCGAGTTTTATACGGCCGACAGGAGACAGGAACCCGCAGATAACGCCGGTGCGCCCTCTGCCACAACCAGTGCGCCTGCACCGTCCTATCAGCCTGCACCGTCCTATCAGCCTTCGGTGGCGGAACCGCCGGCACAGGACAGCGCGGATGATTTGCCATTCTGAGAAGTATTCACCAGCAAACCTTGTCATTGGACTCTGACGACTACTTACCGGGCCTGCTCATGCTGTCCGTCTCCTGTGGACAGCCGGTCGCCTTTGCGATCCCTGCTTTTGTCGGCATTGCCGTCCTGCTGTTCCTTTTATGTCTGCTTGCTGCGGGAGAGAGGGCGTTGTTTTCCCTCTCTCCCGACGGGAAGAGCGACCTCAGAGCGGATGATTCTCCCGGAAATCGCTTTGTCGGGCAACTGTCGGATCAACCGTACCGGACGTTTCTTGCACTGTCTGTTGCCCGTTCGCTGATACATGCAGGCTGTATTGTACTGGGCATATACGGTATCGGCATTTTAAGCGGCGGAACGCTCCGTCCATTGCTGATTTACCTGTATGCCGTCTCCGGATGGATGGTTGCGGGTTATCTTTTCGACGGACTGATTCCCGGACTTATGGTGCGGAATCACGATCGCGCACTGCGCGTCATTCAAAACCTCGCGCCGCTCCTGAAAGCTGTCGTCCGGATACTCGGACCCGTGACCGGACCCATTCTCCCTCCGTCCGTGAGCTACCACAGGAAAAAGACATCGACCGGCGACCCGCCCATGATTTCCAAAGATCCGATGGATGAAAAGGAAATGCTGGACGAAATCATTCATTTCTACAACAAGCGAGTGGACGAAATCATGATTCCCCGGCTGGACATGGTGATGGTCGACATCAGGTGCAGTTTTGAGGAACTGATGAAGCTGATTCTCAAAACCGGCTTTTCGCGCATCCCCGTATGCAACGAATCGGAAGATAATATTAAAGGCATTCTGTACGTCAAGGACCTGCTTTCCGTCATCAGAAATCAGGATACGTTCAAATGGCAAAGTCTGATGCGACCGGCGTATTTCGTTCCCGAAACAAAAAAGATCGACAACCTGCTGGAAGATTTCCGTACCCGCAAAATGCATATTGCGATTGTCGTCGACGAATTTGGATGCACTTCCGGACTGGTCACGCTGGAAGACGTCATCGAAGAAATCGTGGGTGAAATAGCCGATGAATATGATGATGATGAAAAACAGTTCTTCAGGTTGCCGGACGGGAGCTATATCTTTGAAGGAAAAATCCAGCTAAACGACTTTTTCCGCGAAACGGACATTGACCCGGACCGGTTCGGGAAAATGGCGGAAGAAATCGAAACCCTTGCCGGTCTTCTGATGAAAATCAAAGGCACCCTGCCAAAACGCCGGGATACAATTGAATTCAGAGGTTTTCGTTTCCAGATACTGGAGGCCGACGAACGCCGGGTATTGAAAATCAAATTCAACGCCATGGATTCCACGGCGGAAATAAAAGAATAGCCTCATGCGTCTCCTCGTCATTGGCAGCATACTTCTGGGAACGGGCGTGTCGTGTGCAGAGTATACGCCCAAGCCCCGCGGACTTTACCGGATTGATATTCCCGGGGCACAGTACAGCGAGTTCTCCGCAGACGGTTTGCCCTGTACATTCAGGGTCTCCCGGTCAGTCACGGTCGAACTGCCGCCGGAGGGAAGCTCCGCCGAATGGGTCAATCTTTCGTACGAAACCCTGAACGCCAAAGTTTACTGCACTTATCGCGCAATCACGCCGAAAACACTTCCGGCCGTCGCGGAGGAATGCCGGATGTTACTCCTCCACAGCGTGAAAGACGCGACAGCCATCACGGAACAGTGTTATGAAAACCGGGAGATTCATCTCCATGCCACGCTGTTCAGGATAGCCGGCGAATCGGCCTCTCCGATTCAGTTTACGCTGACGGACAGCGTCAGCCATTTTTTTCGCGGCGCACTCTATTATCAGTGCAGGATGGATGCCGATTCGCTGGCGCCGGTGACCGACTATGTGGGAAAAGACATCGTCGAGCTGATTCAGTCCTTTCAGTGGAAATAAATTATGCCGGTTCTGCAAAAATCCGTTTTCCCGCTGTGGGGTATCTGGAAAATTGAGGAAAGCTGGGAAGAACTGCTCGCGCTGTCGGAATGTCCGGACGCCTATCTGCCCTTCCTGAACGGCAGCCGGTCGGACAGCAGAAAAGCCGAATGGCTGGCCGTCCGGATGCTGCTGAAGGAGTTGACCGGCAGCGAAACACGCATCGCCTATCGGGCCGGCGGAGCGCCCTGCCTGCCGGATGCACCCTTTCATATCAGCATTTCACACACCAGGGGCTATGCTGCCGTACTGCTTCATCCGGATCATCCGGCAGGCATTGACATAGAATACCGTTCGGAACGTATCCAAAAACTGAAATCGCGTTTTTTAAGCGAGCCGGAACTGCGTCTGCTGGGCGAGCATCCGGGAAGCACCGAACTGTTAATCTGCTGGAGCGCCAAGGAAACGGCCTTCAAAATGACGGGACAACATTTTGCCGACTGGCAGAAAGACCTTCACATCCTTGCCTGTGATTTTTCCCGAACACACGGCCTGCTGACCGTAAAGGAGACTTTAACACCCCGGTCTGCTACCTGTCAAATCCATTACAACATTGCTCCCGATTTTGTACTTACCCGGTTCCCGTAATAAATCCGATCCCGCCGGATTAGATTTAATTCCGTCATATTAGATTTAATCTCGTCAGATTAGATTTAATCCTGCCAGATTAGATTTAATTTCGTCAGATTAGATTTAATCTCGTCAAATTAGATTTAATCTCGCCGGATTAGATTTAATCCTGCCAGATTAGATTTAATCTCGCCAGATTAGATTTAATCTCGTCAGATTAGATTTAATCTCGCCAGATTAGATTTAATCTCGTCGGATTAAATCTGATTTCGCCGACTTACATCCGGTTTCAGTGGCTGATAATTAGCGGTTAGGGGTTAGCAGTTAGCGGATAATGATTGGGGATACCTGATTTTCCGCCGGAGCAGGGCGGCTATTCCGGTAACGCATCGACCGCCGACTGAACCAACGGCGGGGCCGCTACCTTACGGTAACAATCTGTCGAAAACCGTCACATAAATGTACGGTTCTGCCGGGGGATGCTCGCGGCAGGTCATGCATACCTTTCTGGAAATATTCGGGTTAGGCGTGGCGGCACGGTTTTTGATGAATGACTGTAAACGAAAAGGGATACACGGCATGTTCGGGACAGCGGCAGAGGTTGAGCCGGAGAAGGAGGGAAGGTTTTTTTCCCGTGCCGGAATCCGCATGGCCGGAACGGGCGCCCCGGCAGCAGATTCCGTATGTTTCCGGCTTCCGGCGTTCCGGGCTGTTTTTGCGGATTCCGTTATCTTTTGAGTTTTATATGGGCGGACGTTTACGGGCTGGTGGAATAACAGCGCCGGAAACGGATGCCGGAACGTTTTTTAAACAGGTAAAACAGTTAATTTGGAGAAAAATGAAAAAGTACGGATTATTTAAATGGACGGTTCTGTCCATGACCCTGTGTCTGGCTGTTCAGGCGGGTGCGGCGGAAGACATTGCGCTTTTTGACATCGGCGGAATGGAGGATGAATATCTTTATACGCCGGGATATGCGGTGAGGCCTGAACCGGTGGTGAGCAGGGACGGCCTGACGCTGGTGAAGGACGTTGACTATACCCTGGCTTACAGCGATCATACGGACGCGGGCACTGCCCGTGTGACGGTTACCGGCATCGGGAATTACACCGGTACGCTGACGCGGCATTTTGCCGTCGTAAACGCCACCCGTTCTGTGGGCTACAAGCTGTGGGATTCGAATAACGGCCTTGTGGCCACAACCGTTCCGTCGGAAATCAGGGAAGACGGACAGGTGATGCACGTGCAGATCAAATTCGACGGCGTCATTCATACGGAGGCATCGGAGGAGGAACTGCGCAGCCAGTTTGATATAAGGCTGCCGGGGCTGCTGGCGCCCGAAGACGCCGGTCGCGAAGTGGTGTTCGGCATCAACCGGCTGGATCCGACCGTGCTGGACATCACGATGCCCTCGGTGTCCGTAACGGCGCAGACCAACGGCGCAATCACCCTGCGGGCTGTCAGTGCGGCCGGGTGGATAACGGCCCTTCGGGATGCTGAGGGCAGGGCGGTGAATCTGCTGCCGATCCAGAGCGTTCAGCCCACCGGTCTGGCGCTGGAAAGGGTGAACGGGGTGACCGGATCGGTTTCCGTGCCGGCAAGCGTTATCTATCGGATGTCGTCCATTCCGCTTGTGCGCGGGATGAACTTTTTGCAGGCCCGGAGCAACCGGAGCAATCACCCCGGGGGCTGGCTGGCAAAGGAATATTTCACGATCCACAGCCACAGTTTTTTCACCATGACGCCGGCCGTTCATTTCACGACGCTCACCGGCGCGGCCAACGTCGACACGCTGCAAAAGGCGGGCTACAGGCTTGAAGCGGTGGAGACTCCCGACGACGAAAACAGTCCCTGCATCAGGCTGACGGCCCTCCGGCCCGCGGCGGGCGAGGAACTGTCGTGGGTTGTTTATCACTATCCGTATCGCGCGCCGGAAGACCGGAAGTTTGAACTGGCCCTGCTCCTTGACACGGCGCAGGCGGATCCTTCCGTGCTTTCCGCGGCGCGGGAAGTGTTGTACGATATTCACGCCACGGCGGAAGAGGTGAGCGCGGCCATCGCAGGGTTTGATCCGGGCGGCGACACATATGCCGGGCTGCCGGAAGGCCGGCCGGAGTGGCGGGTCGGGAGCGAAAGCCGCGCCGTCACGGTTTGGAACGTAACGCCCGGAAGCCTCATTACGGTTTACCGCATCAACGGTTCCATCGCCGCCTCCCTTGTCGCCGCATCGGACAGGGAAACCATCCCGGTGGCGACGCAGGGCATCTATATCGTGCGAGTGGACGATTCTGCGGTCAAAATCTTCGTAAAATAATCATCCCTGCTGGACAGTCATATGAATCAGATTATCATTGAGCCGATAGGCATCATTCATACGCCGCACAGACAGATCGAGAACATGCCGGTACAGCCGGCGGGCGCGGCGGGTTTCACGGGAAAAGCCGTGGTGGAGAAGGCCTACGTCGATGGGCTGACCGATCTGGAGGGCTTCTCGCACATCATCCTTGTGTATCACTTTCACCGGACGGAGGGATACCTCCTCCTTCCGGTTCCGTTTATGGATACAAAGCCGCACGGCGTGTTTGCCACCCGCGTCCCCAAGCGTCCGAATCACATCGGACTGTCCGTGGTGCGTATCCTTTCGACGGCGGGCGATACCGTTACCTTCGACGGCGCCGACATGCTCGACGGTACGCCGCTGATAGACATCAAACCCTATTATCCCGGATATGACAGCCCTGCCGACACGAAATCCGGCTGGCTTGAACATGCGGCCCATGCACACTGTTGCAGCGTCCGTTCGGACAGCCGGTTTGCCTGAAAAGAGACCGGATATGGAACCTGTAATTCCAACAGGCCGCAGCGTCGGGGCGCCGGGTGCGGCTGTCCGGCTTTGCCTCTTCTGTCTCCTCTGCCTCTCGTGCGAACAGGAGAGCAATTACCGCTTCAGGGGCATACCCGATGAGGAGGAAGTTTACATGACGCTGCCCGACGCGGACCGCACTTCTTCCGGTGATACCCTCCTCTTCCACGAAGATTTCCGGTCGTGGAAACGGGAAGGCTATACGGAGCCGACCGGACAGGACTGCGAGGCGGACCGGATGATCTCTTCCCAGGTCATGTACGTCCCGAGCAAGCCCCGGATAGCGGAATACGACGGATGGACGGTAGCCTACACGCTGGTCGACTTTGCCGTCAATCCCGAATGCGGCGTCATGGCCGGTACGCCGGCTGCCGGTTCGGAGATCAGCAGCGGGTATGTCGCCCTGCAGCAACTCCTGTTTTATGAGTGCGGACAGCATGACTCAGACGCCATGATGCTCCTTTCGCCGCTGCCTTCGGTTTCGCGGGTACGCTTCTCCGTGTCGCTCGGCGGACGGATTGAAGACACAAAGGGCATTACGCTCTGGAAGAAAGCCGAAGGCGAAACCGCCTTTTCGAAGGTCGGCGACTTTCTTCCTGCCGACCCGGCCGCCGGCGAAACCTTTTCGGCAGACATTTACGAGCGGAAGGTACAGTTGAAATTTGTGCCCTCCCTCACCGGAAAGGAAAATCCGCTGAACGACGGCATCAATCGCGCGGTCAGGATTCATGATTTGTGGGTCTGGTCCATGAGTGCAACGGAGGATTGAAGGATGAAACGGATGTTGAGAACAGGCGTATGGCTTTGGCTTTGTGTGCTGCCGCTTCACGCGCTTCATGGCACGGCTGCCGGGCCGCGGCAGCGCGAAGTGACAGACATGGCGGGGCGCCGCGTGAGCATACCGCATACCGTGAACAGGGTGTTTACCGACCGTTTTGTTTCGCTTATGGCCTTTGCGCTGGATACCGGGATGACCTGCAATGCGACGTTTCGCGTCTCGCCGGCCGCCGGGAAATACATCTCGGCTGCCTACTACAGGGATAAGCCTCTGGCCGAAACGAACGAGGAGGAAATCCTGAAACTGCGTCCCGACGTGATCCTGTGGTCTTTTCTGGACGCCTCCTCCGTTCAGGCGGCCGACCGGATGCAGACCAAACTGCATATCCCCGTGCTGCTGGTGAAATTCGGGATTGCGGATTACCGCAGCGCCTACGAATTTCTCGGACAGGCGCTGCATCGCCGGGAGGCGGCCGGACGAATCATTGATTTTCTGGACCGCTACCTGATTCCCCTGCATGAACGGACGGGAAAAATCCCCGAAGAGAAACGTCCGTCCGTCTATTACGCCGAAGGCAGCCGCGGACTGAATACGGAACCGGCCGGATCGCTCCACAGTCAGGTGATTGATTACCTCCACGCCCGCAACGTGGCAACCGTTCAGGTCGGCGGCGTACACGGCATGGCGGCCGTAACCATCGAACAGGTGTGGAGGTGGAATCCCGACGTGATTCTCGTCTGGCCGGGCTTTCCTTCGGGAGCCGGGCTGCCGCGGCAGGTGAAAAGGGAAGAGAGTACGAAGGAACACATCCTGACCGATCCGCTCTGGAAACGGATGAACGCGGTGAGGAACGGCAGGGTCTTTCAGGTGCCGTCGCTGCCTTTCGGCTGGACGGACCGTCCGCCGAGCGTCAACTGCGTGCCGGGCGTCCTGTGGCTGGCCTGTCGGCTCTATCCGGAAACGGTGACGCTTGACCTGAATGAGGCGCTTCAAGGCTGTTTCCGGCTGTTTTATCACGTGGAAATAACGGACAGCGATCTTGCGTTGCTGTATGCAGGGGAATGAAGAGGATGCTCCGACAGACCTGCCTGGGATGGCTTGTGCTGCTGAACGCCGGAACGGCCTTGGCCCAGGTGCAGCTGTGCGATTCCCTGCCGGAGGTGACGGTGCTGGGACGCCGGCGCACCTCGCCGCTCAGGGTATTGACCGCCGAACCGCCGGCCTGGGAAACGTCCGTCACCCGCATCACCGCGGAGGATAACCGCAAAACGGCGGCGCATCAACTGTTCGACGTCCTGAAGTATTCGCTCAACGGCATGGCCTCTACCCAGGGACGACGGAAAAAACACTACTACCTCCTGCGCGGACAGAACGTGGCCGCCGACTATGCCGTCAACGGCGTCTCCCTGTCCACCAACGGCGCAGGCCCCATGGCCGAATGGGTGGAAGCGCCTTCGCTCCTGCCCGAAAGCATGATTGAGTCGGTCGAGATTGTCCGTTCCGGCCATTCCCTGCTGCTCGGATTCAGCGGGCTGAACGGGGTCGTCAACGTGAAAACAAAAACGTTCGACAGGGCAACCACCCGGGCGGAAGTCGATTACGGCACCTTCCACACCCTTCGCGCAGGGCTGCTGCACGGCGGACGCATCCACCGCCTGCACTATGCCTTTGCCCTCGGTCACGACCGTACGGACGGCCCTGCGGGACGCCACAGCCGCGAAAGCCTGTGGAACTTTTACGGGAAAATCGGTTACAGGTATAACGACCGGTTTGAAGTCAATCTTGAAACCTCCTATGTTTACGGAACACGTTTTGTCACGCAGGCGGTGGCGGACACGCTGGCCGCGCCCCAGAGCCAGCTCGCCGACCTGTGGGAATATGACCCCATGCGCTATGCCGTTTCCACCCTCCGCCTCCGCTGGCACGCCTCCCGGACGGCCTCCACCGAAGTGCAGTTCAGCCACATCCTGAACCGGATGGACCTGTATCCCGACCGCTATCATTTCACCTCCGCCGGACGGGTCGTCACACTCTCGGATTCCATTGTCCGCAACCGGATGCTTGACGAACCGGATTCGATCGTTACGGCCGCCGTTTTTCAAACCTTCCTCCCCACACCTTCCAATGCCCTGCGCGCCGGGGTGATGTTCGCTTCTTCGGCCAACTATGCGCACGGGAAATCGAAAAAGAAAATCCTCTCGGCCACGCTGCTCGACCAGCATACCTTCGGACGTGCGGATGCGCATCTGGGCGTGAAACTGATCCGCGAATATTATGACTATTACGTCCCCTATCAGGGTTTTGGAAGTGAGGTAAACGCCGTCTCCGACGAATGGCAGCCGATGCTGATCAATGTCAGCACGGGCGTTTCCCTGCAACTGAATGCGGATTACCTCCTGAACTGCGTGGTCAACAGCGGCGCCCTGCCGGTTGACCGGACGGCCCTGCAACAGCAAACCGATGCGGCAGGCAACCCCGTCAGGGAGGAAGACACGGGCAAAACGTCCGTCGCCTCCATGAAGGGCGAACACCGGACAGGCGTTGAACTTGGCCTGAAGCAGCACCTGGAAGGCGCCGGTCATTTCACCTGGACGCTCTTCCTGCTGAATCAGAAAAACACCTCGGAATATACCCGCACGCCCTATTACGACAGCAATAACATCCTGCGCTACTACATGAAAAACATCGACCTGCGCACCCGGGGCGTCGAACTGGCTTTCCGCAGCCGGACATGGCTGAACCGCTTCAGCGCCTTCGGCAACGTGTCCTGCAAATATGTGTACCGCTCGGAGCCTTCGGGCCGAACGCGCTACCACAGGCAGCCTCCGCTGATTGCCAACGCCTGTCTTTCCTTCACGCCAAAAGCGCTGGAAATTCATTTCATGGCGAAATATGTTTCCTCCTACCGTACCGACCGTTTTCTGAGCGCCGAGGTCCACATGGGGAATTACTGCAATGCCGACCTGCACGTCATATACCCTGTTCCGCCGCTGCGCATGGAATTATACGCTTTGATCCTCAACCTGTCGGACGTCCGCTACGCAACGGTTTCCCCGATATACCCCGACTTCGGACGGCAAATCAAACTGGGTGCGAGATGGATCTTCTGAAATGAAAGAGCGGGCGGGGCCGCCGCGCATTGGAGTGTGACGCCGCCCTGCATCGGGATGTGATGCAGCCTTGCATCGGGATGTGATGCAGCCTTGCATCGAGATGCGATGCAGCCCTGCATCGAGATGTGATGCAGCCCTGCATCGAGATGTGATGCAACCCTGCATCGAGATGTGATGCTGTGCTGCATCGGAAAATGATCCGTGAAAGCAACCCTTTGAAATGCCTCCGCGCCGTCCTGTTGCACATTGCCCGGCGGGAATTTTGCGTAACTTTGCACCGCAATAGCAGAAAAATTTCAGATGAAGAAGTCTATTTTAGTCACCGGAGCAGACGGACAGTTGGGCCATGCCCTCCGGACACTGGCTCCGGATTACGACGGAGCCGCGTTTTATTTTACGGACGTCGATACGCTGGACATTTGCGACGCCGACAGGCTGACCGCCTTTGTCCGCGAACATCACATCGACTGGCTGCTGAACTGCGCGGCCTATACGGCGGTTGACAGGGCGGAAGACGATGTGTCGACGTGTATGCGCATCAACCGCGATGCGGTACAAACCGTCGGAGAGGTGGCCCGGGCAGAGGGAATCAGGGTGATTCACCTGTCCACCGACTACGTGTTCGACGGTCGCGCCGCGCGGCCCTACCGCGAAGCAGACCCTCCCCGCCCGCTGTCGGTCTACGGACAGAGCAAGCTGGAGGGCGAAAAGGCCCTGCAACAGGCCTGCCCGGAAGCGGTGATCATCCGTACCGCCTGGCTGTATTCCGAGTTCGGCGCCAATTTCTTGAAGACCATGTTACGTCTGGGCCGCGAACGGAAGGAGATACACGTCGTTGCCGACCAGACGGGCACGCCCACTTATGCCGGCGATCTGGCGGCCGCAATGCTGGCCGTGACGGACCATCCGGCGCCCCCGCCGGGCATCTATCATTATTCCGGTGAAGGCGTGTGCACGTGGCACGCTTTCGCCGAGAAGATCATGACGCTGGCGGGACTGGACTGCCGGGTATCTCCGGTGGCCTCGCGGGACTATCCGGCGCGCGCCGTCCGCCCGGCATACAGCCTCCTGGACAAGGAAAAAATAAAACGAACCTACCGGGTAGAGGTACCCGACTGGGAAACAAGTCTGCGGCGCTGCATCCGGATATTAACGCATCGGTACATTTGATTTATGGCTGCTTATCAGGAAGAAATACAGCGGCGAAGAACGTTCGCCATCGTCAGCCATCCCGACGCCGGCAAGACCACCCTGACGGAAAAACTGCTGCTGTTCGGCGGAGCGATTCACATAGCCGGCGCGGTGAAATCAAACAAAATCCGCAGGACGGCCACCTCCGACTGGATGGAAATCGAAAAACAGCGGGGCATCTCGGTGGCCACCTCGGTCATGGCCTTTGATTACCGGAATTACAGGATCAACATCCTGGACACCCCCGGCCATCAGGATTTTGCGGAAGACACGTTCCGCACGCTGACGGCCGTAGACAGCGTGATCATCGTGGTGGATGCGGCCAAAGGCGTCGAAACGCAGACGCGCCGGCTGATGGAAGTTTGCCGGATGCGGCGGACGCCGGTGATCGTGTTCATCAACAAGATGGATCGCGAAGGAAAAGACCCCTTCGACCTGCTGGACGAAGTCGAGGCGGAACTGCACATCCGGGTGCGTCCCCTGAGCTGGCCGATAGAGATGGGGCAGCGATTCAGGGGGGTGTACAATCTCCATGCGGGGAAACTGGACCTCTACACCCCGAGCAAGCAGACCGTCACGGAAAGCATTGAATTTACGGATATTCACAGCCCCGAACTGGAAAAACACCTGGACCCGGGGCCGGCCGAAAAGCTCCGCAACGGCATCGAACTGATCGAGGGTGTGTATCCCGCCTTTGAGGTGGCAAGCTATCTGGAGGGAGAACTCGCGCCCGTGTTTTTCGGCTCGGCGCTCCATAATTTCGGCGTAAAGGAATTGCTGGACTGTTTCGTACAGATTGCACCCTCGCCGCGTCCGGTGCAGGCAATCGAACGGCAGGTGAGGCCGGAAGAAGCCGCTTTTTCCGGCTTTGTGTTCAAGATTCATGCCAACATGGACCCGAATCACCGCAGCTGCATTGCCTTTGTGAAGGTCTGTTCGGGACGATTCGAACGCAACGCCAACTGCAAACACGTGCGGCTCGACCGGATGATGCGTTTCAGCAGCCCGACGGCTTTTATGGCGCAGAAAAAGGAAATCGTGGACGAAGCCTTTGCCGGCGACATTGTCGGACTGCCCGACACCGGGAATTTCAAGATCGGAGACAGCCTGACCGCCGGCGAAAACCTGCACTTCAGGGGCTTGCCAAGCTTTTCGCCGGAAATGTTCAACTACATCGAAAATGCCGACCCCATGAAGGCGAAACAGCTCCGCAAAGGCATTGAGCAGCTGATGGACGAAGGCGTCGCCCAGCTGTTCGTCAACCGCTTCAACGGCAGGATAATCGTCGGCACGGTGGGAACGCTGCAATTTGAAGTGATTCACTACCGCCTGCTGCACGAATACGGCGCACAGTGCCGCTGGGAGCCTGTCAGCCTCTACAAGGCCTGCTGGATCGAAAGCGCGAACGCAGCGCAGCTGGAGAACTTCCGGAAACGCAAAGTGCAGTACATGGCTTCCGACCGGGACGGCCGGGAGGTCTATCTGGCCGAATCTCCGTATGTCCTGACCATGGCACGGCAGGATTTCCCGGAGATAAAGTTTCATTTCACCTCGGAGTTTTAGTCGCCTGCCGCGACGGACCGTCTTTTTCTTCTGCAACCATGATCGGCGAAACGGTATTGGAGAAACTCAGGGTGCTGGCAGAGTCGGCCAAGTACGACGTGTCGTGTGCAAGCAGCGGTACGGTCCGGCGGAACCGGCCCGGCGGAGTGGGAAACACCGTGGGAGGAATGGGTATCTGCCACAGCTTCACGGAAGACGGGCGGTGCGTGTCGCTGCTCAAGATCATGCTCACCAATCATTGCATCTACGATTGCGCCTACTGCATCAACCGGCGGACAAACGACATCCGGCGGGCCACGTTTGCCGTGAGCGAACTGGTGGAACTGACCATCGCATTTTACCGCCGGAACTATATCGAGGGACTGTTTCTCAGTTCGGGCGTGGTGCGCAGTCCCGACTACACGATGGAACGCCTGGTGCGCATCGCGGAAGACCTGCGCAAGCTACACCGCTTCAACGGCTATATCCACCTCAAGAGCATCCCCGGCTGCAGCCGCGAACTCATCGACCGCGGCGGCCTGTATGCCGACCGCATGAGCGTCAATCTCGAAATCTCCAGCGAAACCAACCTGCGACTGCTGGCGCCGGAGAAAAACTACCGGGCCGTTTTCGCACCCATGCACTACATCCGGCAGGGAATGCAGCAGAGCCTTGAAGACCGCCGCAAATTCCCGCACGCGCCCCGTTTCGTGCCCGCCGGACAGAGTACGCAGCTGATCATCGGCGCCACGCCCGAAAGCGACTGCGAGATTCTCCGCCTTTCTTCCGCCCTCTACCGGCGTCCCGGCATGAAACGGGTCTATTATTCCGGCTACATTCCCGTTAACGCCGGCGACAGCCGGCTGCCTGCCGTGAAACAGGCGCCGCTGGTGCGTGAAAACAGGCTCTATCAGGCCGACTGGCTGATGCGTTTTTATGAGTTCCGCGCCGACGAGATTGCGGACGAACGCTATCCGGATCTCGACCTTGAGGTAGACCCGAAACTGGCCTGGGCGTTGCGTCATCCGGAACAGTTTCCCGTAGACGTGCATGTGGCCGACTATGCGATGCTGCTGCGCGTGCCGGGCATCGGGGTCAATTCGGCCAGACTGATCGTCGCCGCGCGGCGTTTCGGGCGGCTGACCTCCGCACAGCTGAAAAAGATCGGTGTGGTGATGAAAAAGGCGCAGTATTTCATCACGTGCCGCGAATTGCCCGTGCTTACGGTGAACGAGGTTACACCCGAATATGTTCGTCGAGTGCTGACCGGATCCGGCAAGCGCCGGGTGCAGCAGGACCGGCGTCAGTTATCCATCCCTTTTCCCGACTGACGACCCGCGAAGGCAAGTCGACGTGTAACCGCATCATTCGGTATGCCGACCGCATTACGGCGAGACAACCGCAAGGGCGAAGACACTGATACGGATATCCGGGACCGTCGTCAGCGTTTCGATGCAGGCAATGGAAGTGGCTCCGGTCGTAATCACGTCGTCAATCAGCAGGACGTGTTTGCCTGCCAGCGCATCGGGATTCCTGAGGCCGAAAATCTTTTCCGTATTCAGATGACGTTCGTAGAAGGTTTTGCGTGTTTGGGTAACGGTAAAGACGTTGCGGTACAGCGTGTCGCGATTGACGGGTCGCCGGCAGACGGATGCAATGCCGCGTGCAATCCATTCGGACTGATTGTAACCGCGTTGCCGTTCCCTTTTCGGATGCAGCGCCACGGGAATCAGGCAGTCAATGTCTTCAAGCAGTCCGTACGGCTTCATCTCAAGCGACGCCAGACAGCCCAACTGCTCGGCCAGGTGTTTGTTTCCGTAATATTTAATCGCATGAATCAGCGTCTGCGCTTTTCCGTCCTTCTCGAAAAACAGAAAAGCCGAGACGTTCCGTATCTGCGGAATACCTGCATAGTGTTTGTGCATCGGATGATCGGATCGCTTGTGATAATACGTGCGGGGCAAATCACAAAGACAGTGCAGACACAAATGCTGTTCCACCGTCAGCAAGGTTTGACCGCACAGCAGACACAGGCGCGGATAAAACAGTTGCAGAATGTCAAATTTCTTCATCCACACTGTACGTTTCGTTGAATAAGGGTTTCAGACAGGAAGAAATCAACGCGCCTTCAAATCCCCGGCCGCAGGCGAAACGGTACAGTTTCCGAAAAACATCGTATTCCGAACGTCCTTTGACTGTGCGTTTTTTCGTTTTGAGCAGATTCGACAAAGCCGACCGGCAGGTTTCATCATCCAGTTCGTCGAGCGCTTCGGCAATCAAACGGGAAGCAATGCCCTTTTGTTGCAGTTCGTGGCGGATACGAATGCGTCCCCAGCCGTTAAACCGGAACCTGTCCTTCACAAAACTGCGGCAAAAGCGGGCTTCGTCCATGAATTTTTCCTCCACCAGCCGGGTGATGATCCGTTCGGAAACTTCCGGCGATGCGCCCGCTTCGGTCAACTTTTTCCGAACTTCGGAGACGCAGCGTTCACAGGAAGAACACCAGCCGGCCGCCAGGTGTAAAAGTTCGGATTCATTTCGCTGCTTCATGAGTGAAATTCAAGGATGCAACCATGCAAAGATTTGGGCGGGATATGCGCTGTGACGAAACGGTCTTTGCCGGACATATCCCGCATGAGCGTCACCGGATGAAAGCCTTTTTCCCGTAACATGCCTGTCGTGAGTTCTCCGCAGGCTGCGTTGATTTCAACATACAGCGCGCCGTTTTCGGCCAGCCTTTCCCGCGCCAGAGCGGCAATCCGGCGGTGAAACAGCAACGGGTCGCCGTCGGGGACAAACAGGGCCTGATGCGGTTCATAATCCAGTACATTGCGTGCCATGGCCGCTTTTTCGCTGTGTCTCACGTAGGGTGGATTACTGACAATCAGGTCGAATGTCGGAAAAGCTGACGCCGGCTCCGCAAGCATATCCGCCTGACGGAAAGTGACGGAAACGCGGTTCCGCAGTGCATTCCGTTCGGCCGTAGCCAGCGCTTCGGTCGAAATATCAATGGCCGTGACTTTTGCGCCGGCGAGACGTTTGGCCAGTGTAATTGCCAGGCAACCGCTTCCCGTGCCGATGTCCAGCACGCGCAGACCCGAAGCGGTTTCCGTTTGGAGGAGATATTCCACCCATTCTTCCGTCTCCGGACGGGGAATCAGCACCGACGGATTCACCTCGAAAGACAGTCCTCCGAAGGAGACCTCTCCCATGATGTACTGAATGGGTTCCGACTGTTCAAGGCGCTGCACAACCTCCCGGATACGTCTTTTTTCCGCGCAGGATAATTGCGTATCTTTGCGCAGCATTTGCTCGTGAAGCGGAAGGCCGCAAACGTATTCGATGACCCGGCGGGTCAGGCTCCGTATTTCTTCCGGGGGATAAAGCGTTTGCAGCGAGTCTCTGATGTATGCGGTCGTCTCGTTCATGTTGCAAACATACGAAAAAAAACGAAAATGCAGGAAGAAGAAAGCTATATGATGCGTTGCCTGACACTGGCCAGAGCGGGAGCATCGTCCGTAGCGCCGAATCCGATGGTGGGCGCGGTGGTGACGTACCGGGGACGCATCATCGGCGAAGGGTATCACCGGCGGTTCGGCGAACCTCATGCCGAAGTGAACGCCATTGCATCCGTTCGTGAGGAATCGTGGCTGCGCAGCGCCACGTTATACGTTAATCTGGAACCGTGCTCCCATTACGGAAAGACGCCTCCCTGTACGGAACTGATTATCCGTAAACGCATTCCACGGGTCGTGATCGGTTGCCGGGATCCCTATCCGGAAGTGGCGGGACGGGGTATAAGCATCCTGCGAAAGGCAGGTGTGGAAGTGATTACGGGCGTGCTGGAACAGGAAGCCGTCGCGCTGAATGTTTTTTTCATAACGGCACAAACGCGGCAGCGACCCTATATTATTCTGAAATGGGCACAGAGTGCGGACGGGTTCATTGACCGTATCCGGACCGGGCCGTCCGAAAGGCCGACGCAGTTGTCTACTCCCGTTACACGCCGTATGGTCCACAAACTTCGTTCCGAGGTAGCCGCTGTGCTGGTCGGCACGCAAACGGCATGGCTTGACAATCCTTCCCTGACCGTACGCCACTGGGCCGGCGCTTCGCCCGTACGTGTACTCATCGACCGCAATCTGCGTATCCCGTCCGCATATCATCTGCTGGACGGCTCCGTACGCACGCTGGTATTCACCGGCCGGTCCGCTGCCGGACGACCCGGGGTGGAATACATCCGTCTTGATTTTTCACAGCCTGTAATTCCCCAGATGCTGTTACATTTATATAATCGGCAGCTTTATTCCCTGCTGGTGGAAGGGGGCGCCCGGCTGCATCGCAGTTTTCTGGCGTCCGGTTTGTGGGATGAATTACAGGTAGAGACGGTTTCCTTCCAACTGGGCAACGGGATCCGGCCGGCTGAAATTCAATCCGACCCAACCGACCCAACCGACCCAACCGTCAAACACCTCAGGACTGTTTGTTTTCCTGTTTCCGGACAGGCCTCTGAAATTGCCTTTTATGCCCATAAACATTCAGATATGGACACAGGAGTGGACACTAAAATTTTATAAATAACCGTCTGTATGGCGCGGAAAGCAAAAAATGTTTCTACTTTTGTACGCTTGTAACAAATAAATTGCATGAATGAAAAAGAATAGGTTGCAGTTATGGATGATAGGATGTGCAGTTCTTTTATTGTCCTCGTGTTTGGATGGCAGTGATAATATTGACGAAGACGCTTTGTCAAATTGCCAAATCATCTCTTTTTCCCTGAAAAACGATTCTCTCCCGGAGTTGAGCACCCTGAAATTTACAATTGACCAGGTAAACGGCCGGATTTTCAATAAAGATTCCATGCCGTACGGCACAATTATCGACCGGAAGGTGGTTTGTACAATCGGTTACGACATGGGTCTGTCTCCTTCCGCCGTGGAAGTCTATCAGGCAGCGACCGAAGATTCGACTTACTGGAACGGCACCGATTCACTGGATTTCTCTAATTTCGTCCGTTTCAGAGTATATTCATACAATGGAAAATTTTATAAAACGTATATCGCCAAAGTGAATATTCATCAGCAGCAACCGGATTCCATGACGTGGACGCTTCATTCGGAGCAACTGGCCGGAAAAAACATTCGGGAACAAAAGGTTTTTGCCTCCGGCGATTCATATTGGATGTTTACAGGAAACACGGCCGGATACGAACTGCATACCTCCCGGAAAACAGATGTGAAATCCTGGCAGGTAACTGCATTGAACGGTCTTTCAAACAAGGAACTGCTGCTTTCGCAGATGACAAAATACGCCGGAACATTCTACGTTCCGGCAACGGACGGATCGCTGTATTATTCCCTGGACGGCATCCTTTGGGATGTGCAGGCAGATGCGCCGAATATCAAGGCTTTGCCGGGCATACTGGAGGCCGGCACGCAAACCGGACGTCCGTCGGTGTTGACGGCTGTAATCAGGGAAGGCGACGCCTGGCTTTTTGCCCGCATGGACGAAAACAGGCAGTGGGAAACGGGAACGGCTGTTCCGGAAGCGTTCCCCGTCGCCGGATTTGGCAACGTCTCTTACGAACTGATGTATTATCCACACTTGACCATAGTGGCTGGAAAGGATCGAAACGGCCGGTTGAGCAACGTCTCGTGGGACACCATGGACGGACTGACGTGGGTACGCCTGACGAATGAAAAGCAATCGTTCTATGAAGAACGGGAAGGCGTCATGTTAACGCAATATGACAACAAACTGTTTTTGATTGGCGGAATCAGCGCATCGAACCGTGCGTTGAAAGATATATACCGGTCGGAAGACAAGGGAATTACCTGGCTTCTGGCCGATACGTTGATTGTGTTGCCGGAGGGCTATCGGGCACGGGGTTATGCTTCCGTGCTGGTAGACGAGGAACAGTTCCTGCTTCTTTTCGGAGGAAAAGAAGGCAACGGCGCAACTATGCTGGAAGAATTGTGGCGAGGACGAATCAATCGCTTGGGGTTTGAAGAATAACAGAGGGATGAAGATTTTCCGTTCATTACGTTTTTGAATCTTCGATCCATTGAATTTTGAATCCCTGAATAATTTCGGGCGGCTTTTCCCGTTAGAAATGAGGTGGGCAATAAAATTAAAACGACATGTCTTCAACTTTTTTTCGACGATGCTGCATGTTTCTCGCGGGATGTCTTTCTTTTGTTTTGATTTACGCACAGGAATATCTGTACGAGGCAGGCGGCATGGGGGGAGGGGCATCGTATATGGGCGATGTCAACAAAACGGCTCCTCTCAAGGGATTGAATCCTGCCGGAGGCATACTGTTCCGCTACAATGCCAATTTCAGGATTGCACTCAAGGCCAATTTGGCCTGGGCGAGAATCTCAGGCAGTACGGAGGGCTTGGAGAACGTATTCCCGGAACGGGCGCAAGCCTCATTCACCCGTAACGTGTTTGAAATGGGAGGACAGTTTGAGTTTAACTTTTTTCCTTACAGCGACAAATACGCCTATTTGAACACGAAGCGTTTCTCGCCCTATCTGCTGGTCGGATTAGGCGCTACGGTGGCGCCCGGAAATGGTTCGACCTTTGCAGGACTGAATCTTCCGGTGGGTGTAGGCGCGAAATACAAGTTGAAAAACCGGCTTAATCTCGGTTGTGAACTGTCTGTTCGCAAGTTGTTTGGAGACGGGCTGGATGTGACGGACGAGAGTAACCGCATACTGAACAATCCTTATGGCATCAGCAGCAGTGTGGTGAAAAACAAGGATTGGTATTTAATGCTGACATTTTCGGTGACATGGGACTTCGGGCTACGGAACTGTCTATGTAACAGCAAAGAGGGATTATTATTTTAATAAATGGCAATGTCATTGATAGATAATATAGATAAAACGCGATTGCCGCAACATGTTGCAATCATTATGGATGGCAACGGACGCTGGGCCAAAGCACGCGGAGAAGATCGCAGTACGGGGCATCAGGAGGGCGTCGTTTCCGTGCGTAAAGTGCTGGAAGCGGCAACAGCTATTTCCTTGAAATATCTGACGGTCTATACGTTTTCGATGGAAAACTGGCACCGTCCGGCGTCGGAAGTACAAGCCCTGATGGCATTGCTGGTGTCGGCTATTCACCGGGAAACACCGGATTTGATGAAAAACAATATCCGGCTACTGGCAATCGGTGATTTGGCACGCCTGCGGGTGGATGTCCAGCAGACCTTGCTGGACAGCATCCGTCAGACTTCGGTGAACACGGGAACGACGCTGGTGCTGGCCTTGAGCTATTCTTCGCGATGGGAACTGACGAATGCGGCGCGTTTGCTGGCTGCCGACGCAGCAAACAGAAAAATCACTCCGGAGGAAATCTCGGAAGAACGGTTTGCCGGCTATCTGACGACAAGGGAGATTCCCGACCCTGACTTATTGATTCGTACGGGTGGAGAGAAGCGTATCAGCAATTTCCTTTTATGGCAGCTGTCTTATGCCGAACTTTACTTCACGGACGTGTACTGGCCTGATTTCAGAGAAAATGAGTTGTATGAAGCAATCTTGTACTACCAGCAGCGGGAACGCCGGTTCGGTAAGACAAGCGAGCAATTGAATTGATAAACAAAATTTGTGTATGTGTAAAAGAACAGGCTTATTTATCGCCTTGACAGCGTTGACGGTTTTCGGAGGGTATGCGCAGGAAATGAATCCGGTGCGGCAGGATACCGTTCCGGTACAGCAGGACACCATTCCGGTAAAAGACATGACACCGGTTGCGTCGGATATCCCTCCGGAAGAAGTGCCGGTCATTTCTTATTCGCTCACTCCCAAACGATATACCATTGCCCATATTGCGGTTTCGGGAGTCAAGAATTACGACGATTTTGTACTGATCGGTTTCTCCGGTCTTTCGGTAGGCGATGAGATTTCAATTCCGGGCGACGAAATCACCGAAGCGGTGAAACGTTTCTGGAAACAGGGACTTTTCTCCGATGTGAAAATTGCAGCGACCCGCATCAAAGACAATCAAGTCTGGCTGGAAATCCGCTTGAAGCAACGTCCCCGCATTTCTGAAATCCGTTATCACGGCGTGAAAAAAAGCGAGCGGGAAGATTTGGAATCGAAACTGGGATTGAGGGTTGGCCATACCATCACCCCCAACGTGTCCGACCGGGCAATCGCCCTGATAAAAAAGCACTTTGATGCCAAAGGCTTTAAAAACGTGGATGTGGATATCATCCAGCATGACAATCTGGCCAGGGAAGGTGAAGTGATTGTCGACATCAATATCAACAAAAACCTGAAGACGAAAATTCAGGAAATTCATATCGAAGGGAATGCGGCATTGTCGGATTTCGTGCTGAAAAAAACCATGAAGAAAACCAATGAGAAATTCAACCTGCAAAAACGACTGAAGACCAGCGTGCTGGAGTTGTTCAGCACGAAAAAGTTTACTACCGAAGAATACAACAATGACAAGAAGAACCTGATTGCCAAATACAATGAATACGGTTATCGCGACGCGGTGTTAATTTCGGACAGCATTGCAACCGTCAATGAAAAATACGTGGATATCTTCCTCCGTATCGATGAAGGACAGAAATACTATATCAAGGATATATTATTCGTAGGGAACACCAAGTATCCGTCCGAAATGCTGGAGACGTTGCTGAACATGAAAAGCGGCGACGTGTATAACCAGAAAAAACTGATGGAGCGACTGGTCAGCGACGACGACGCCGTGGCGAACGTCTACATGAATAACGGCTATTTGTTCTTTGAGACCGACCCGGTGGAAGTCGATGTGCAGAACGATTCGATTTCGCTGGAGATACGGATTCAGGAAGGACCGCAGGCAACCATCAGCAAAGTGGTGATCAGCGGAAATGACCGGGTATATGAAGACATCGTCCGCCGCGAATTGCGTACCAAGCCGGGGCAGCTGTTCAGCAAGGAAGACATCATACGTTCCGCCCGCGAACTGGCACAGACGGGACATTTTGACCCGGAAAACATGAATCCCGAACCCATCCCCAATCCCGAAAACGGAACGGTTGATATTCGTTACAACCTGGTTTCCAAGGCCAGCGATCAGGTGGAAGTATCCGCCGGCTGGGGACGAACCGGTATCCTCGGGAAACTGAGTCTCAAATTCACCAACTTTTCCATGAAGAATCTCTTCAATCCCGACGGCCCGCGGCGGATTTTGCCGCAGGGCGAAGGTCAGACGCTGACCATCAGCGGCCAGACGAGCGGAAAATATTATCAGTCATACACCGTTTCCTTCATGGATCCCTGGTTTGGCGGCAAACGACCCAACAATTTCTCTGCCAGCATCTTCTACTCCAATATAACAGGTATCAACAGCAGTTACTATCAACGGCAATACAGTAATTACGCGAGCATGATGTACGGTTACGGCTACGGCAGCGGTTACGGCAGCGACTACGGCAGCGCCCTGCAGGAAAACGCATACGACCCCGACAAGTACATGCGGGTGGTCGGCACTTCGATCGGTTACGGCAAACGCCTGAGCTGGCCGGACGACTATTTCGTCCTCATGGCCAACCTGCATTATCAGCGATACATGATGAAAGAGTACGAGTATTTTATAATCAGCGACGGCGCCTGCAATAAAATCAGCTTCGACCTTTCGCTGCAGCGCAATTCCATCGACAACCCGCTCTATACGCGTTACGGTTCCCAGTTCCTGGCCTCCCTGTCGGTGACCCCGCCCTATTCGCTGTGGGATGGCGTGGATTACGCATCCATGAGCACCGACAACAGCGAGAAGCACAGATGGATCGAATACCACAAGTGGAAATTCCAGGCGAAACTGTTTTTCCCGCTGGCGCCGCTGCCGCAAAACAACGGTCCGAAACGGACACCGGTCATGATGTCGCGTGTGGAGTACGGTTTTTTGGGCTACTACAACAAACACAAAATCTCCCCGTTTGAATCCTATTACGTAGGTGGAGACGGGATGAGCGGTTACAGTTACTATGATTTTGCGACGGAAACCGTTCCCCTGCGCGGCTATGAAAACGGTTCGCTGGCCGGACAGAACAACTCGGTGCCCTATGCCCATGCCTACTCCCGCCTGTCGCTGGAATTGCGCTATCCCTTCATCCTGGAACCCTCGTCTACGATCTACGGGCTGGTATTTGTCGAAGGCGGCAATGCCTGGGCAACCATCCGCGAATTTAACCCCTTCAACCTGAAACGTTCGGCGGGCGTCGGTGCACGCATCTTCCTTCCGATGATCGGCATGATGGGAATCGACTGGGCCTACGGATTCGACACGCCGCTGGGACGTTCGGAAAAGGGCGGAGGCCAGTTCCACTTCTATCTCGGTCAGGAGTTCTGACTCACGTTACAATAATGATCCGGACTTATTCCTCGCTATGGCAGACACGCCGCTGTGCACCGGATCGGGATGCTGATCTGCGCCGGATCGGGGTGCCGATCTGCATTAGATCGGGGTGCCGCCATGCATTGGATCGGGATGCCGCTATGCATTATCCCAAAATGTCCATTTCAGACTGAACAGACAGTAATCCGGACGGCTTGCGAATATTTCAGACGGAAACAGAACCTGAATCCGGACAGGACGGTCTCCGGTGATCACGGAACCGTGGCGGCGGGCAGCGTATAATCCCCAAATATCCAAAAGGAATGAATGAATGCTCCTAATGGACATTTTGGGATGATCAAACAGGACGGCCTGATTGCCTGCATCGAGGTTGCCCGATGGATGATGCATAATATGGGTAAAACATTTTTGAAGTTTTCGGCAGAGGCATCCGAACCGTTATCTGTCAAAACGATCGTCATGGCCTGAAAGAGAATACGGTTTTTCGTCTTCACCGAAAAGCCGTTTTTTATTCGGCGCCGCACTCATTTCAAACGTCAGTTCCGCTCCGTCCCTGAGATCGTCATAGGTGATGAAAGCTTTCCGGTAGGGCCGTCCGTTGAGTTTGACGGATTTCACGTAGCGCATCCGGTCGCTTACCCTGTCGGCCCTGATGACAATCGACTTTCCGTTTTCCAGATTCACCTTGAGGTAAGGGAAACAGGGCGCACCGAGCACAAACTGGTCGGATCCGGGACAGACGGGATAGAATCCCATCGCCGAGAAAATATACCATGCCGACATTTGTCCGCAGTCGTCGTTTCCGCACAGGCCCGCGATGCCTTTGCGATACATGCGGTTCATGATCTCGCGCACCCGGTACTGTGTCTTCCAGGGCTGCGACGTCCAGGCATACAGGTAGGCGATATGATGGCTCGGCTCGTTGCCGTGGACGTAGTTGCCCATGATTCCTTCTTTGGAGACGTCTTCGGTCTCGGCAAAAAACTCGTCGGGCAGGTGCATCGTGAAAAGCGAATCCAGCCGCCGGACAAACTGCGCCTCCCCGCCCATCTGCCGGATCAGGCCGTTCACATCGTGAGGCACGCTGAAGGAATAATTCCACGAATTGCCCTCAATGAATCCCTGACCGTGCGTGCTCAGCAGGCTGAAATCCTTTTTCCAGCCGCCGTCACTCAATCTGGCGCCGACAAACTGCATCGACGGATGGAAGACATTGCGGTAGTTCAGGGCGCGCTGCCGGTAGATTTCGGCCAGATCGGGACGTCCGGCCAGCTGCGCCGTATGGCAGATCGTCCAGTCGTCATAGGCATATTCCAGTGTCATGGAAGCGCCGTCGTCCTTCACGTCCGTCGGCACGTAACCTTTCCGGACATAGTCGCTCAGCCCGCCGTAGTAGGGCACGTTCGCCGTATGGTGCATGGCCTTCAGCGCCCTTTCCCGGTCAACCGGAATGCCTTTGGCAATGGCGTCGGCCAGGACAGAGACGGAATGATAGCCGATCATGCACCAGTTTTCATTCCCCATGTGCGACCAGACCGGCAGCATCCCGTGCACGCTCTGCGCACTGTGCGCCAGCATGGATTCAACCATGTCGCGACTCCGCCGGCGGTTAAGCAGATTGAAAAGCGGATGCAGCGCCCGGTAGGTATCCCAGACGGAGAAGACCGTGTAGTTGGTGAAATCCCCGGCCCGGTGAATGTTGTGGTCAATCCCCCGGTAGTTCCCGTCCACGTCCATGTAGAGGGAAGGATGGATGAGCGCGTGGTAGAGAGAAGTATACAGCATGGTCTTCTGTTCGTCCGTTCCTTCCACCTCCATACATGCCAGTTCCTTTTCCCATTTGTCCGACGCTCCGGCGCGGAGTTGTTCGAAGGATTTGCCAGCCGTTTCGGCCTCCAGGTTGCGCAGTGCGCCGGCCGTGCTGACGGCCGAAAGCGCTACCCGTACCTCCAGTTCGGGCGTGGCTGAAGGCTCAAACTCAAAACAGGCAACGATCTTCCGCCCGCCGATTTCGGGGAAGTCCGTTCCGGGAAACTTTCGCCAGAAGCCGGGATACTTCGGCGTCTCCCGGTCTTCGTACCTGTAATGCGCAACAGGCAGCGAGAAGGAGATTGCGAAAAAGGTATGGTTCACGCGCGCCCAGCCGTTGGTGATGCGGTAGCCGGTCAACAGCGTGTCGTTTTCGACACGCACGTTTGCCCACAGCGTCTTGCCGTCGTAGTTGTAGATACCGTGAATTAAATCCAGGATCAGTTGTTTCTTTTCGCCGGCAGGAAACGTATAGCGGTGGATACCCGTCCGTTCGGTGGCCGTCAGTTGCACCCGCACCCTGTAGTCGTCCAGCATGACTTCATAATAGCCCGGTTGCGCCTGTTCCGTGTCATGCGAGAACCGTGAACGGTAGCCCGTTTCCGGTTGTGCGGCCGTGCCGGGATTCAGTTTCGGCGTGCCGGTGACCGGCATCAGCAGAATGTCTCCCAGATCGGAATGGCCGGTACCGCTGAAATGCGTATGGCTGAATCCGACAATCGTCGAATCGTCATATTGATAACCGGCGCAATAGCGATAAACGTCCTTTTGATATACACCGTTAAGATTGTGTGGAATCGTGTCCGTATCGGGACTCAACTGGACGGCGCCATGAGGCACGCAGGCGCCGGGAAACGTATGCCCCATCCGGGTGGTACCGATCATCGGATCGACCAGCGACACCCGTTTCTCCTGTCCGTATAACCGGACAACACCCAGCAAGGCGACTGAAATAAGGACGCTGCTCTTCATCTTCCAGGGACAAAACCGAAGAGTAGCTAAAAAATAATGTATTACTTTCACGAGTATGTATTTATTAAAAATTTCGATGCAAAGATACAATTAAATCCGGATTGTTCCGCACGGCGACAAGGCTTTGCGAACAGCGGCGTGATATTTTTTGAGAAAAAAAATTGGAAAACTGGAAACAGTATGTTATCTTTACCGCCGTTTAATTTCAAGAGAAAACGATGTATGGGAACACGAAATTACAATTGTAAAGACGAAGAACTGCCCGCTATGGGCAGTTATCTTACTTCCGGACTGACCAGGGATATGGCTGATTTTAGCGCCTTTTCCTCCAGGTTTAATGCGGATTACCTTAGCGGCTTCAAGGAGAGGGTGAACAATTGCACCCTGCTTGTCAATCCCAGGGAAGAAGCGGCAGCCTTAAAGACCATCAACGCCGGGCTTTATGTGCAGATGGGCCGTCTGGGTGAGTGTGTCAACCGCCTGTCCATCTATTTCAAGACGGTGAGATCGGAAATCTTCCTGACGGCAGCTGATACAGGCATCATCGTCCTGAGGAACAGAATTCGCCGGAGAGATCTCGCCGGAACTTTGCAAAGCCTCCGTTTGGTGCTCGGTCATGTGCGGAAATACAACAATGCGCTGAAGAAACAGGGTTTGACCGACGCCATGATCGGAGAAATAAATGCGGTATACGCAGTCCTTTTGGAAGAAAATCAGAAACAGTATGACATAGTCAGTAACCGGAAGAGGCTCATACAGGAAAACCTCCATATTCTGAACGACCTGCACAGCCAAATCCTGGAAATTTGCGAAACGGGCAAAGTCCTGTATATGGGCAAAGATGCCGTGAAGGTGCAGGAATATACCTTCCGCAATCTGGTAAAAAAAGTGCGCAGCGTCCGCAAACCGGAAGAAAAATAACTTTCCAGCAACGTCGGAAAGAGTTGCAAGAGTCCAAAAAGGATTTCCTCAAAAAAAGTATCTGTTCGAACGACTGCACTCCCACTGTGCATCAAGTTGAAATGGCTCCATTCATAATACCATCGTCTGCCTCATTCTCGCAAATGGAAGACCCGTTTTCAAGATAGAATCATGGAATCATTGAATTTTACCATGCAAACAGCGGATAATCCTTCATGATTGCGTTCACTTTTTCGCGGACGGAAACGAGCGTTGCGTCCGATTCGGGATTGGACAGGACCGTATCAATCAATTCCACAATCTCGCCCATCAGCGACTCTTTGACGCCGCGTGTCGAGATGGCCGGCGTTCCGACACGGATGCCGGAGGTCTGGAACGGAGAACGGCTGTCAAAGGGTACCATGTTCTTGTTTACCGTAATATCGGCAGCTACGAGCGCCTTCTCGGCAACCTTCCCCGTCAAATCCGGGAATTTGGGACGCAAGTCAATCAACATGCTGTGGTTATCCGTTCCACCGGAAATTACCTTATAGCCTGCATCCGCAAAAGCCTGCGCCATCACAGCCGCATTCTTTTTCACCTGCGTCTGGTAGGTACTGTATTCCGGTTCGAGCGCTTCTCCGAATGCCACAGCCTTGGCCGCAATTACATGTTCCAGCGGTCCGCCCTGGATTCCAGGAAAGACGGCCGAATCCAGCAGTTGCGACATCATTTTGATTTCACCCTTCGGCGTCTTTTTACCCCATGGATTCTCAAAATCACGGCCCAGTAAAATAACGCCTCCCCGAGGTCCGCGCAACGTCTTGTGCGTCGTTGAAGTAACGATATGCGCGTATTTCAGCGGATTATCCAGCAAGCCGGCAGCAATCAGTCCGGCCGGATGTGCCATGTCGATCACCAGCAAGGCGTCAACCTTGTCTGCAACGGCACGCATACGCCTGTAGTCCCATTCGCGCGAATAGGCCGACCCTCCACCGATAATCAGTTTCGGACGTTCGCGCAATGCAACCTCTTCCATCTGGTCATAATCCACGCGGCCGGTATCTTCCTTGACATTATATTCGGTGGCACGGTAAAGAATCCCGGAACTGTTGACGGGCGAACCGTGCGACAAATGTCCGCCGTGAGAAAGGTTCAGTCCCAGAAACGTGTCGCCAGGATTCAGCACGGCCAGAAAGACGGCTGCGTTGGCCTGCGCCCCGGAATGGGGCTGCACATTTACCCATTCGGCATTAAAAAGCTTTTTCAGTCGTTTAATGGCAAGACTTTCGCTGCAATCTACCACTTCACACCCGCCGTAGTAACGTTTTCCGGGATAACCTTCCGCATACTTGTTGGTCAGCACGCTGCCCATCGCTTCCAACACCTGTCCACTCACGAAATTCTCCGATGCAATCAATTCTATCCCTTTTAGTTGGCGTTGACGCTCTCTTTCAATAAGCTCAAAAACAGCAATGTCTTTCTTCATCTTTATTTGCAATTAAAATTTTTTCGGTTTGAGGGCGTAAAGATATTGATTTTTTTTTTCATGTTTGTAAGAGTCCCTGTAAAAGGGGCTATTTCTTTTTTGATGTACTATTCGTTATCTTCATACATACAGGTTCGGCAAACTCACCGGCTGCCGATAAATCTCTCAGGGACTTATAACAGTACCTCGCTCCTTTTATTTTGTTCCCTGTTT
>JAISMO010000113.1 GCA_031276675.1 Tannerella sp. | reverse complement strand
GGTTCATTTTGATAACAGGATATGGTCCGTTGCAGGATAATAAATACCGCCTCTCCTGCGTGGATGAGGACCGTGCGCGAATGTTTATGCCGCCATATTTGTCCATGAGTTATTCCGCTTTGAGGATGGCGCTGTTTATACTTCCGTCTACATTCTTTTCTTCACGGGAAGTCTTCTTTCCGAAATCAAACGTATAGGCGAGTTTTAGATAACCGGTCTGCTGGTAAATGCGGCTGGTCAGCGCCTGACTGTATTGATATACGCCATAATCGGCCTGTTCCCGGTAACGGGCCTGTTTCGTAAACGGATTATCCACGGCCGCTTCTGCCATCCATTTCCCGCGGCTGTAACGGACGGACAGTCCGCAAGAAGCCGGACGGTCGACAAAAGCAAGCAGCTTCCTGTCCAAAATCTTCTCCGCGGTTTTGGCATACACATTGACGGCAAATGATTTCAGGAAGTAATTCACGTCTGCGGATGCCACGAAGTTGTCACGGCTCAAGTCCGATTCCCCCGACGCATACATGCGACTGTATTTCAGTCCGAGACTGGCGCGCAGGGCGTCTGAAATCCGGCAGGACACGGACATATCGGAATTTAAGGTATTATACGAACCATCCGAACGGTAACTGCTGATCAGCCTGTTGTTTTCCGTATAATAGTCGGGGACGATATTATTGTCAAAGATCTCGTGCCAAAGCCTGACCTGCACATTCAGCCGCTTGATCCGCCCTTCATACATGAAATACAAAGTAGATTCCTTGGTATTGCCAAGGTAGGGATTTCCCCTTTTTACCTGGTAAAAATCGATCGTTTGATCCATTGAGTTCAGGGAACTGATGTTGGGCTGGTGGTTTCCCCGCGAGAAGCCCCCGCCTATCCATTGCATGGAGTTGAAGCGATAGCGAATCCACGTGTTCATCCGGAGTGTCCAAATGCGTTGAAGCCTGTCCCCGTGCAGCCTGTAATTCAACATCGAACAGCCCGGATTGAATACCGCCGTGACTTTTTCCCCAAATTCATGCACATAATTGGCCGTAAGTATGGTTTCGCCCTTCCACAAGTGTTGCCGCGAATGGTAATCGCCGCTGTAAAGCGCAGAAGTGATGTAATGATAGTGCATCAAACTTCCGGAGAACGTGTTTTTGGAATCGGGCCGGAACGTGTATCGACTGTACGCGTCGAATGTGTAGAAATCTTCATCCGCCTCAGTGAATGATTCCTGTTCCGTCTCCCTGTATATCCGGCTATACCTGTTCTGCGCATACGAGCCGTTCAGCTCGACTTTCAACTGCTGCTTCTCCGTCGGACTGAAAACGCCATTCAGGCTGACGGCCGGCTTGAGACTCTCATTGTCGACCTGCTCGGACGACGGTATGCGCCGTTCGTCATGCCCGGTGTAAGAAAGCGTTTCGTTTCGGTCGTTATGCGGCGTTCCGTCGTGAACAAAAGACACCTGCCCCCACAGATTACGCTTCTCCGTGTCATTGCTTACCTTAAACTGAGCATATTGCCGGTTGTTGCTGAAATCGGCGTCCTCCGTTGTCCTGTCGCGGGTCACCGTATAATCGGCAAGAAACAGTTCCTCGCTTTTCTCTTTTTTAACGCCGTCATACGCTTTCGTGTGATACCCGCCGAAAAAAGTATAACTGGTATGGTTGTGCGATATTTTTGCGCCTGCATCATACTTCCCGTCCATGTAGGCCACGTTTTGTTCGCCTTCCAGCGTGACATATCCGCCGGTGTTATACGTTTTGGTAATGTAATTGACGGAAGCCGCATCGCCGACATATTTCCCCGTGGGCAGAAGGTAATATTCCACCTTTTCAATATCCCCGGGTCGCAGATGCTGCACTTCGCGGAAGTCCGCCTTCACGCCGTTTATATACATGGTAGCCGTACCCGTCGCGGCGGTCACCGTCCTGTTTTTGCGGTCTACCGTAAGACCCGGAATCATCAGGTTATACAGCAGATCATATCCGGAAAAGGAATGTTTGATCTGTTGTCTGTCCGGTATGACTAACAGATGGTCTTTTTTCCGGATGAAAGCACTTCCCCTTACCTCGATTTCGTTCAGGAAGACGACGTCGGTTTTTAAAGCGACCGGCGGCAGCGTGCAGTCGCCGTCCGGCATGTGGAAAGCAATAAACTGACTGACATAGCCGATATTGCTTAATGCAAGGATATATGCTCCTGATTTTAGGTCCTTGAACAGGAAGTCTCCCTGATCGTCCGTCACCTCGCCGCCGACAAACACGGAATCCTGCGTGAGAAGTCTCACGGTTGTTAGAGAAAGACCTGCGCCCGACTCGTCATCAGAGATATGGCCTTTCAACAGGTGCTGTCCTTGCGCCGGCAAAATGACAGCAATACAAATGATAAGAAAAAAAAACTTTTATTCATAATGTTTATAATAACTGAAAATGAAAGATGAAACAAATAAGTATATTTTCATAGGGCTTTGCAACAGTCCACATTGAGTTTATTGACGTAACGACTTTATATGCGTCCTCATGTCGGCGTGAAGGATGATTCGTTCCGATAACAAACGTCTGGCCGCACCCGGTACGCCGGAAGCGTTTTCCTCTCGATAACCCCCGTACAAGCATCGCGCAGTACGGGGTAGCTCGACAGCATCCGGGCAGATAACCCCGGAAGGGGTTTCCCTGGTCGTGTCGCGAAAGGGCAACGCCTGCCGGCGTTAGGGCGGGTTGCATGATTTCTCTGCCCCGCACTGCGCTGCGCTGGTACGGGGTTATCGAGAGGGCAACGCCTCCGGCGTACCGGACACGGCCCTTTGAGTAGAGCAGTAATAGAATTCATCATCGTTCGTTTAAAAACAGAAATACTTAAATTCATTTATCCCTATGACGTTTTTTTGGGGGAAAACTTACACTTTGTGGCGGATTTATCAACAAAAAACTCACTTTTGTCTTCAAAATCCTTTCCGTCGTTTATAGCATCCTTTCCGTCGCCTTCAAAATATATGCCGTTATCTTCAGAAATCTTTCCGTTGTTTTCAGCATAGCAGCCGTTGTCTTCAAAAACTCTACCGTTGCCCTCAAAAATCCATCCGTTGCCTTCAGAACTCATTCCGTTACCTTGTTTTTCTCAGGCATTTTTTTGGTTTCGTGACGCACCTTCTTCAAAAGGTAGGTAAAGGTATATTCCTTTGCCTTTTCGGGCGCGGTCTGTTTATACAGAATCTTGCCCATCTCGCAAATCTCGGCCAGTTGACGGTACAGTTCATTCAGCGTGTTCACATTGCTTTTAACCAGTTCGATTCGCCGGGTCAGGATTTCGTATTGCGCCGTATTGTCGGTGGCAATTGACACGGCTGCGCTTTCAAAAAGCATCACCAGGGCGTCGTTCATTCCTGCGGCTTCCAGCGGTTGCCTGTATTTGTTCACATTGGCCGTTACCAGATGCAGGTTGTGCAGCACGCCTTCCATGTCCTTGTGATTGATTTTTTTCCGCAGCGGCGAAATCCCGAAGTCAACCGGTGAAACCGGAATAGAGGCCTTTGCCAGTTTCAGATAGCCTTCCAGCCGGTTCAGAGGATTGATCAGTCCGTCGGCTGTGGCATACATCTTCGCTGTGATGGCCTTGCCTTCGGCCGTATCGGTTTTGGGATCGACCAGGTTCATGGCTACGGCAATCCGCGCCTCAAACCCGGTGGCGTAACTCTCGTTGAATTTGGGGGAATAGCTCTGGAAATCCGCCAGATCGCGTCGCAGTGTGAAGGCTGCATATCCGCAAATCACGGGCAGTTCCTCGTCTTTGCAATTGTAGTTGCGTGTCGGAATTGTGTTCATTCTGTTTTGTTTTATCAGTTGATTTAAATTTAGCGTGGCGAATGTAGGCAAAATAGCCGTTTATGCTTCCGGAAAATGTACAGTCCGGTCGTTTTCGGCTGCTATCCGGTCATTTTTCTTTCCCGCGCACAGGCTGTCTTTCGTCAGGCAGGCGTTGGTACATGCCAGACAGGGGTCGCACAGGGGAGAGAGTCGTGGAAGCGATGCAAGCCTTTCCTGCAATTCAGGGTATTTCCGCCTGGATACCGAAACCGTCATTCCGTCTTCCATGACGGCCTGTTTTTCCGGATGACGGTATTCCTGCAGGTAGCATAAATTGAGAATGGATGACTGGCTGCACCGGAAAAAAACGGCGGGTAAAGACCGTTCTATCGACCTCAGAGAGACCTGCAGGAATATTTTCTTCTTTTTCTCTCTTTCCATGTATACAAGCAGGGTATAGGGCCTGTCATACGTCAGGTACATAATATCACGATAGGGAATCAGTTCGATATTGCCGTCGGCATCCCGTATTTCCATTTTCAGGTGATGAAACCGGAGCTGAGTCATGGCTGTCCTGAATAAGGATGATTACATTGCTTCGGATTTACCACCATACCTGTTTGCCGTTTTCATACGTGAAAGGGCGTTCTTCCTTGCCCTTGGAAAGATTCCGCAACAGGAACAGCGCATGAACCGGTGCACGGTCGTAATGCAGCACATAGTCCGTGGCAGTCTGTTTTCCCAGCGAGACCCATCCGTCCCGTCCCCGGTAGAACAGTTCATAGAGTTGACCGGGAGCGATATTATTATCGTCATTGCGCGGAAGATACCGGATGCCGGAGAGGACGATCTTCGTTTCAAAGTCCATGCCCACCCAGGCGCTGTCGGGCGTCGGAGGATCAAAGAACGTGAGCACGTCTCCGTCAAAAGCCTTGTCAAGGGTACGCGGCAGGCCTTCGTAAGAGCCGGGCGTACCGATTATTTTTCCGGAGACCCGGCGATGGTCGCTGCCGGTATAAAATTCCAGTTCGGCTACATTTCCGGCCCATTCGTTCGGCGAATAAAACCGGTAATAGCGAAAGGCGTCGGGTTTGTTCAAAGCAATTTCCCGGTAGCCATCCGGTACATCCGTTACCCGGTACAGGGTGACGGCATCCGAAAAATCCGATTGATTGGCTGCCTGAAATTCACCGCCGGTCATGCGCCTGCCCCAGTCGGACAAAAGCGGGTGTTTGCGGGTGAGCGTTAAGGTTTGTTTACGGGCAGTATCGGCATTCAACCATTGAATTTTTTCATCCCCTGTAAAGATAAAAGGGAAGCCGCAAGCCTTCAGACTGTCTTTTTGAACGCACACGGGCAGATAGACGATCTCTTTTCCCATGTCTGTAAAAACAATCGGGTTGCCCGCCGCAGCCCAGTGGATGGGTACCCAGTTTTGATCGTCAAATACGGCCAGGTAAAATAGGTTTTGCTTTTCATGCAACTGTTCGGGAGCAATCGCAATGTCGGCTGCCGAAAATGTCAGGGAAGATATGTCCTGCATGTAAGGATTCCTGAAAAACATCGGAACGTGTTGATCTTTCGCAGCAAACGCGAGCGAATGTCTGTTTGCTTCATACGTATGCCGATAGGCTTTTGCCATTTTATGATCCGGCTTGTGAGGTTCGCCCGGTTTGGACTCGGTCGGAATGAAAGGGATATACCGTCCGTTGCCGTCGCGGACGGAACACCAGGTATGTCCCATGCTGCGGAAAGGCCACTGGGGCGTAAAATCAAGCGTAACAGGCACGCCCAGCGCCCGCATGACATAAAGTCCGTATTTTACACGTTCGACGCAGGTACCTATCCGGAGCGCGTGAATCATGCTGTAATTCATATCGGGAAGGGCATCCGAAAAATTATTAACCTCATCCCATGCCGTACCCATGGCGTCAAATATGCGTATGCTTGCAGTCAGGGCGTCGGCATTGCTGTTGCGCAGGGAATCATACAGAGAGTGGTATTGTTCCAGTATCCTGTCCCGCCAGTTTTCCAGCGGCTCCCGACCAAGCCGGTAAGGCAGAATTTCTTCACAAAAGACATCGAAAGGCACGTCTTTTCCCCAGGGCATGGCGGTGCGGACTTTAAATGCCTGTTCAATATTATTAATCAGATAAGAAGCCGTTATGTTATGCATATCGAACCGTTTTCTATGAGGCGTATTCAGATGAAAGACACGCAGCAGAGAATCCGAGACCTCTTTCCCGACTAATATCCGTCCCCCCTTACTCAACTGAAGCCATTGCCTGAACAAATCATGGTATGCTTCAGCCGGTCTGTCGTCTTCCGAATATCTGCCGGACATGTTTTCAATCAGAAAGCAGGCGGCTTTGTATTTCAGGCTGTCCGACGGATTTCGACGGTAATGTTCCAGTACGTTCAGCAGTTCTGCCTGATTTTCCCCGGCCAGGGCCAATACCTGTTCCAGACGCGAAGGTTGAGCGCAGGAAACAAACAGCCCCAAAATGAGTGCATAGAGCATATTCTTTTTCATGAATGTTTGTTCTTTTATAATGTACGGCAAAATTACATGAAAATTATCGACAGTCCAAGCATGTGCGTGAAAAATTATAGTTTACGCGGTATAATTTTGTGAATGTTCCGTCGGTCGCAGTCCGGGCGGACGTTCTTTGGTCGGTAGGGGCGAAAGATTTTTCGCCCCTACCGTTACACCTTAAATTTATTTCGCATCCCTAAATGATCTTTCGGGCTTTCATCTCCAGGTATTTGTTGATGACGTCGATCGGGAGGCGGTCGGGGGAGGTCAGCAGGGAGTAGATGCCGTGGCGGCGGAGGTGTGTGGTCACATGCTGCTTCTCGAAGATGAACTTTTCGGCGGCGACCTGCCGGAAATAATCTTCGCCGGTGCGCGGACGGCGTTCGGCTAACGCTTTGAGTTCGGCGTTCTCGAAGAAGATGGTCAGAACGGCGTGCCGGCGTGCCAGTTGCCGGAGGTAGTTTAACTGGCGTTCCATCCCGATGATGCTGTCGAAGTTGGTGTATATCAGCAGCAGGCTGCGTTTGCTCACGAGCCGGTTGACGTGTATGCAGAGCGAAGAATAGTCGCTCTCGCCGAAGGTGGTCTGCTGGCGGTAGAGCGATTCGAGTATCAGTTGCATCTGGCCGGGCTGTTTCGAGGCGGGGAGGAAGGTCTCGAAGCGGTCTGCAAACGTGATCAGGCCGGCCCTGTCTTCGCGGCGGATGGCGACGAACGAGAGTAGCAGCGAGGCGTTGATGGCGTAGTCGAGCAGCGTCATGCCGCGAAAGGCCGACTGCATGACGCGCCCCTTGTCGATGACGCAGTATACCTGCTGCGAACGTTCGTCCCGGTAGGTGTTCACCATCAGTTGATGACGCCGCGCGCTCGCCTTCCAGTTGACGGTGCGGTAGTCGTCGCCCTTGACGTATTCCTTGATGTGTTCAAATTCCGTGTGATGTCCGATGCGCCGGATGCGCTTGATGCCCGCTTCGGTCAGGTGGTTGCTGATGGCTGCCAGTTCGTAGCGGTGCAGCATCAGGTAGGAGGGATAGACTTTGACGGAGGCCGGCTGCGCGCAGGTGAAGCGGCGTTCAGCCAGTCCCAGGCGCGTGGCGACAAACAGGCGGATTTGTCCGAAACGGTATTCCCCGCGCCGTACCGGTCGCAGGTGGTACAGGATTACCTTGCGTGCTCCCGGCGGCAGTTCGACATGAAACAGGAGGTCGCGCCGCTGAAAGACGATCGGTATCTCGTCCGTCACGCCGACCCGCACCGGACGGGCATAGCGATTCTCCACCGTGATGCGCACCGGGTTCTCGTCGCCGTTGGAAAAGCGCGGCGTACACGTTCGCGAGGCTTTCACCCCGTCCTTCTGCTTCCACAGAAGCCACACGTCAAAAGCCAGCGCTGCGGCAATGACCGCCACCAGCGCCTTGCCCGCCGTAAAACACACGGGCAGCCCGTAGCCCGTCAGCAACAGGGCGACGGCTGCCATGCAACTCAGATAAAACCGTCGGCTCAGATACATGAATTCATTCGGTAATCGGGTGTTTGAGATACGGACTGCGCCGCCTGCCGTGCGTCTTCCGTATTCGGATAGCCAGTCATGGAATATACGGTTATTTGGGGACTTCGACCTTTTCAATCAATCGCCTTACGACCTTGTCGGGCGTAAGACCTTCCATTTCGGCTTCGGCCGTGAGGATCAGGCGGTGCCGGAGGATGGAGGGAGCGATGGACTTCACGTCTTCGGGGGTGATGAAGTCGCGTCCCTGCAGGAGGGCATACGCCTTGGCCGACTGCATCAGCGCCACCGACGCGCGGGGCGAGGCGCCCAGATAGACGGACTTGCCGGTGCGCGTCTGGTGGATGATGGTCGCGATATAGTGCAGCAGCGTCGGGTCGACGTACACCGTGTTCACCCGGTCGCACAGTTGCATCAGTTCGGCGTGGGTGAGGACGGGTGCGATTTCCTCCAGCGACGTCAGCCGCGCATTGGCGTGGTGACGTTCCAGGATGCGTACTTCCTCCTCCAGCGTCGGACAGGGCAGGGTGATTTTCATCAGGAAACGGTCCAGTTGTGCTTCGGGCAGTTTGTAGGTGCCTTCCTGTTCGACGGGATTCTGGGTGGCCAGAATCGTATAGAGCGGACTCATCGCGTAGCTCACGCCGTCGATGGTGGCCTGCCGTTCCTCCATCACCTCGAAAAGGGCCGATTGGGTTTTGGCCGGGGCGCGGTTGATTTCGTCCACCAGCACGATGTCGGCAAAGACAGGGCCGCGATGGAAGTCAAATTCGCCCGTCTTCAGGTTGAAGACCGACGTGCCCAGGATGTCCGAAGGCATCAGGTCGGGCGTGAACTGAATCCGCGAGAAGCGCGCCTCAATCAGTTTGGCCGTCAGCCGCGCCATCAGCGTCTTGGCCGTGCCGGGCACGCCCTCAATCAGCACGTGTCCGCGTGCGAGGATGACGGTAAGCAGCAAGTCTGCCGCCCGTTCCTGACCTACAATGACGGACGACATCGCTGTGCGTATCCGGCCGATTTTATCCGAGAAGTCACTCAGATTCACTGTTTCCGTTCTTTCATTCATATCATACATCCGTTTTAAGCGTTGAGTACTCGACAATCCTGTCTTGCCGCACTTCGTTCCACATCATTCAATCTTTATATTCGGTATGTTACCGGTTGAGGTTTTCTCTGAAACATGGTTCCCGAATCCCGCATGTGCACATTTCCAGGCATAAAACGATAGACGGGACCGGTTTCGCCGTGCAAACGTATAATAAATTCACGTATCAGGCAAATACTTTAACGCTTTGTTTTTGTAACAGGGCGCGCGGCATGATTCTGTAAACGGAATCGGAGATTCAAAGATGCGGCGGTTTCCGGCAGGAACAGCGATCCGGCCCATACATTCGACGGTACCCTGTAACGTATAAGAACAGAGGCCGTTTAATCCGCAAAACCCGCATATCAGCATTCAGAACGGTTCTGAATTACGCTTCTATGCTTCGGAATGGCTCTGCCGGGAGCAGTTCCAATACCGGATACCTCAGGAAAAGCATCTGTTTTGGATGTGGTTACCCTGGATTTTTCTATATTTCTATCTGTTTTCATTCAAAAATAATTACATTTGGCGTTTGAAAGAAAACGGCAGCGAACAGCAACCTTTATACGGGAAGAATAACCTGCCGTAAATGAAAATTCAACAGAGTACAAAACACTTTTTACCTGGACGTAAGGAATAAACTATGAGAAAAAAAGAGACAACCACCGGAAACCGTTCCGGTGCAGGTACGGATTTAATCGTCGTGGCGAGAAACATTGTGAAAGCATGGAAAAAGAGGCCGGCGTATACGCTTTTCTGGATCAATCCCAAACAGCTGGATCAGTCGGTCCGGGAACTGGAAACAGGGTTGAAGGGCAAAACCGTAAAAGAAGAACGCTCCTTGCCGACGAGGGATATCAAAGACCTCAACCTGATCATCAATCGTCATCTGGTTCACGTGAAGGGATATCTCATGGATTCCTTTTCAAAAAAGGAAGCGCAGACACATTATGCCCGTTTCGGCATCGTCAAACTGAGTAGCGGGCGCTACGGTTTTCCCGTGGACGGCGAGCAGCGCCTCCATGCCCTGCAACAGCTGGTCAAAGCCCTTGCCACGTCGGAGTTTCGCGACAGGCGCTACGGTTACAGGCATTGGAAAAACATCCTTGCGCGCTTCAAAGAGAGCAAATCGCTCGCAAGCTACAGCGCCTTGCCGCAAGACATCCGGCAGAAAACAGAACAGAAGGAGATGGTCAGGCAAACGCTCAACGCGCTGATTTTACTGATCAGGGCCAACCATCCGCAGCACTGGCGCAACGAACTGTCGGCATGGGGCTTTCGGAAAGAGCAATATTGAACGCGGTCATGATGCCGCCGAACATCCGTGTTTGCCGAGAAAATGGTGGCGGCAATATCAATGAGTTTTTTTAACGGAGACAAAGACAAAAAGTCGTACCTTTGTAATCCGAAACAAGCGGAATATGCAGAGGAAAACGATTCGAAAAGCCGTTGGAGCGGCGCTGGGATGTATATGGGCGGTCATGGTATTCGCGCAGGAATATCAGGTGAGCGGAGGGGCAAAGCCTCCTTTGCTGGCGCTGGACAATACGCTTCACCGGATTCAGGTCTGGCTGGTCTGCGGCATGGAGGGGCTGACGCTTAGCCACACTTCCGCTTCCGCCACACACCGGTGGTATCGCTACCGGACGCGCGCACTGGATTACGAACCGGTGGCCTCGACACAGCAGGGCGCCCTGTCGACGGTCAACCATCCGGAGGAAGGATACGGCTATTTTGTGATGGAAGGCGACAATCCTGCCATGGCGCATTTCATCTGGCTGATAGACTACAGCCGCTATCCGGTGAATTTTCAGAACTTACATGCGGCTGAGCAGGCCGACGATCTCTGCGAAGCCTTGCGGCTGGCCGGCGTCAACGATACGCCGCCGCTTGCCTACCGGACGCCTGTCGGTGACGCTGCCGTGGTGGAACGTTACTTCGAAATCAGTTACATGACGCAAATCTGGAACGAATCGCTCAGTCAGTTTGTCTCCGCACTGGTGATTGATACGCTTCGGGGAGATCCCCTGAATGCGTCGGTGAAGCCGCCGCTGTCCGATACGGAAATCCAGTTGACCGGCGACTTCTTCGCCCGTCATTTCGGAATGGAAAAGACGTTCTCTGCCGGCCAGTATCAGGCGGTGGCGCTGAGCGTACGCGCAGATACACTGTTGCTCTCAAATCATCAGACCAACATGTCTGCCGGCGAAAACGAACTGCTGGCGCCCGCGACGATCCGGTTTACCGCGCACGCCAATACACCCGTTGCCGCGCTGCATATCTGGCAGGTATACCGGGCGGAGGAACCGAACAGCCCGCTGGTGCGCTTTCCGGAGGCAACGATGGAATACACCTTCGACCGGGTCGGCGAATATATCGTCAGGCTGGAAGTGAGTGATCGTTCCGGGAAATGTGTAAATACGGAAAATACGTACCGGGTCAGCATTACGGAAACGCAGATGATGGTGCCGAACGCCTTTACGCCGGAGGGTTCGCCGGGCGTCAACGACGTTTTCAAGGTAGCATACAAGTCGGTGGTGCGTTTTCAGGGATGGATTTTCAACCGCTGGGGTGCGGAACTGTTCCGCTGGACCGATCCCTCACAGGGATGGGACGGCAAATACCGCGGCAAATACGTACCGGCCGGCGCTTATTTTTATGTGATTGAATATACGGGAACGGACGGCAAGGATCACCGGAAGAGCGGCGACATCAATGTGATACGTTCAACCAGACTGAAAAATAACACGCATACGGAATGAAGTGGATAAATAACATAATATGGTTTGCAGCCGGGGGCATTGTGTGTCTGGCGCTTTGTCTGGTAATTGGATTCAGCGACTCGACGCAGGTCATGGAAGAACGTCCGGTGGTGTCAACGGTCACACTCTCGCCCGAGGTCCCCTCGCAGGTGACCTTTTGCGATCATACGCTTGAACTGAAAAGATATAACATGCATGAAGGCCTGGATCGGGAACTGAGCAGTTTTACCTATTACCATTCCACCACGCTGCTGCTCTTCAAACGTGCCAATCGCTATTTTCCGGTGATAGAGCCGATTTTGAAGGCTAACGGTATCCCGGACGATTTCAAGTATCTGGCCGTTATTGAAAGCCATTTGGATCCGAATGCCGTTTCTCCGGCACATGCCGCGGGGATGTGGCAGTTGCTGGCATCCACGGCGCGGGAATACGGGTTGACGGTCACTTCGGCGGTCGACGAGCGGTGTCATGTACAGCGGTCAACCGAAGCGGCCTGCCTGTATCTGAAAGACGCCTATGCCAAATATGGCGACTGGGTGACGGTTGCACTGTCGTATAATGCCGGCATGGGACGCATTTCGTCCGAAATGGGCAGGCAGCAGGTTGCCTCGGCGCTGAACCTGTGGCTGGTGGAAGAAACCTCGCGGTATGTCTACCGCATACTGGCGGTCAAACAGATTTTTGAACATCCCTGCAAATATGGATTTGTGTTGACGGTCGAAAACCTGTACAAGCCGTTTGTCTATGAAGAAGTGACGGTATCGGACGATATTCCCGATTTGGCGGCGTATGCGAGAGAACAGGGCGTCACCTATGCCGATCTGAAACGTTTCAATCCATGGTTAAAAGATACCGGACTGAAGGTGGCGGGGAAGAGTTTCGTGCTGCATATCCCTCGCAGAGAGTCTGTTTCCAGTGAAACGCCGAACCGAACGGCACACGATATGCACTGGATTGTACGGTAAACTCGAAAACGCACGCGATGGATCAAAAACGCAAGGATGCGGAAATGCAAACGCCGGAAGGGCAAAAAATACCTGATTTGCTGGAAAAGGGATCTATCTCCGTATGGGGCGCCCGTGTGCATAATCTGAAAAATATTGACGTAGAACTGCCGCGCAACAAATTGTCCGTAATTACGGGCATGAGCGGCAGCGGCAAGTCGTCGCTGGCTTTCGACACGATTTTTGCAGAGGGGCAACGCCGTTACATCGAAACCTTTTCGGCTTATGCCCGCAATTTCCTCGGTTCCATCGAACGCCCGGAAGTGGATAAAATCACCGGATTAAGCCCGGTCATCTCCATCGAACAGAAAACGACTAACCGGAATCCGCGTTCGACGGTGGGAACCACTACGGAGATCTATGATTTCTTTCGTCTGCTCTACGCCCGCGCCGGCGAAGCGTATTCCTTCCTGAGCGGCGAGAAAATGGTGAAATATACCGAGGAACAGGTGCTGGAACTGATCCTGAACGAATATGGCGGCCGGAAAATCTACCTGCTGGCGCCACTGGTACAGAACCGTAAGGGACATTACAAGGAACTGTTTGAGCAAATACGGAAGAAAGGCTACCTGAATGTGCGTGTGGATGGCGAATTGCGCGAGATGATGCATGGCATGAAACTGGACCGCTACAAGATGCACAGCATTGAGGTTGTCATCGACAAGCTGAAGGTAGAGCCGGCGGACGAACGGCGGTTGAAGGAGAGCCTGCGCATTGCCATGAAACAGGGCGACGGGTTGATCCTGCTGCTGGATGTTGAGACAAATAAAATCCGTTATTACAGCCGGCGGCTGATGTGTCCGGTGACGGGGCTGTCATACAGCGAACCGGCGCCGCATAACTTTTCGTTCAACTCCCCGCATGGCGCCTGCCCGCGCTGTAAGGGACTGGGGCAGATCAATCTGCTGGACATGAAAAAAATCGTGCCCGATCCCTCGCTCAGCATCTACAACGGAGGTATCGTTGCCCTCGGCAAATACAGAAACATATTGCTCTTCTGGCAAATCGAATCGCTGTGCAAAAAATACGGCGTGACCCTCAAAACCCCCATCCGGGACATCCCGGAAGAGGCCATGGACGAAATCATGAACGGAACAGGCGACCGCCTGTCGATTCGAAACGAATCGCTCGGCCATTCCAACTATCTGTTTTCCTATGAAGGCGTTGCCAAATATATCCTGATGCAGCAGGACTGCGACGCTCCGGCAGCGGCTCAGAAATGGGCGGAACAGTTTATCAGCATGGCCGAATGTCCGGAATGTCACGGCCAGCGGCTCAACAGGGAAGCGTTGCATTACCGGATGGACGGGAAAAACATCGCCGAACTGTCGGACATGGACGTTTCCGGACTGCTGAAATGGGTGGATACAGTCGAAAAAAAACTCTCGCACAGGCAACAGCAGATTGCGGGAGAGATACTGAAAGAAATCCGTTCGCGTCTGCATTTTCTGCTGGACGTGGGGCTGGACTACCTGACGCTGAACCGCGCTTCGGCCACCCTCTCCGGCGGCGAAAGTCAGCGCATCCGGCTGGCCACGCAAATCGGCAGCCGGCTGGTGAACGTGCTCTACATTCTGGACGAACCGAGCATCGGACTGCACCAGCGGGACAATATGCGACTGATTCGGTCGCTCAAGAACCTGCGCGACGCCGGCAATTCGGTCGTTGTGGTGGAACACGACAAGGAGATGATGCTGAACGCCGACTACGTTGTCGACATGGGGCCGAAAGCCGGACGGCTGGGCGGTGAAATCGTCTTTGCCGGCACGCCGGAAAAGATGTTGCATACGGATACGCTGACCTCCTCCTACCTGAACGGGACGCGGACCATTCCTGTGCCGCCGGTGCGCCGGAAAGGAAACGGGCAGTGGCTGACGTTAAAAGGAGCGACCGGTCATAACCTGAAAAAGGTCGATGTTTCATTCCCGCTGGGAATGCTGATTTGCGTGACCGGTGTTTCGGGAAGCGGTAAATCAACCTTGATAAACAGGACGCTGCAACCCATTTTGAGCCGTCATTTTTACCGTTCGGCAGCAATCCCTTTGCCCTACAAATCCATTGAAGGGGTGGAGCACATTGACAAAATCGTCAACGTGGATCAGTCGCCTATCGGCCGTTCGCCGCGCAGCAATCCGGCCACTTACACCGGCGTCTTTTCCGACATCCGGAATTTGTTTGTAGAACTTCCCGAAGCCAAAATCAGGGGTTACAAACCGGGGCGGTTCTCGTTCAACGTAGCGGGCGGACGGTGCGAGGTGTGCAGGGGAAACGGTTATAAGATCATTGAAATGAACTTTCTGCCGGATGTGCTTGTGCCCTGCGAAGACTGTCACGGCAAACGATATAACCGCGAAACGCTGGAAATACGTTTCCGGGGAAAATCCATCGCAGACGTGCTGGATATGACCATCAACATGGCGGTGGAGTTTTTCGAAGCCGTTCCGTCCATCTTCCACAAGATAAAGGTCTTGCAGGACGTTGGACTGGGATACATCAAACTGGGACAGCCTTCTTCCACCCTCTCCGGCGGTGAGAACCAGCGGGTGAAACTGGCAACGGAACTGGCCAAGCGCGACACGGGGTGTACCCTGTATGTGCTTGACGAACCGACAACCGGACTGCACTTCGAAGACATCCGCGTCCTGCTCGGCGTATTAAACAAACTGACGGACAAGGGCAATACGATAATCATCATCGAACATAACCTGGATGTCATCAAATGTGCGGATTACGTGATAGACATGGGGCCGGACGGCGGACAGAAAGGCGGCAAAATCCTTTTTACCGGTACGCCGGAAGAAATGGTAACCGGCCGCGTAGAAAGTTTTACGGCGCCCTTTCTGAAAAAAGAACTTGAAGTGTATAAGAAATAAAACGATGAAGAATCCGATAGCAATGATCAGGCAGTGCATCGAAAAGGAAGAACCCTACTTCCTGCTGCGCGGACAGGATGTGTGCGCCCTGCCTGCCATCAGGGCCTATTATGAAGCAGTCAGAGAGAAAGTGAAAGATCCGTATTTTATCGAAGAGATCGAGGAGATTATGAAGGACTTTCAGGCATTCCTTGACGAACAGAAGACACATATCCCGGATTAGCGGTGATGGCCGGAGACAGTTACAGAACCATTCGCGCGGCGAGTGAAGGCTGTTATACGGAGAAACGGAGTCGCTTTCTCTCGTTTGCCGTTCCGGTGAGCAGCGTGGAGGAGGTGAAAGAACGGGTAGAGGCTTTTCGAAAACGCTATCACGATGCGCGGCACGTCTGTTGGGCTTACATGCTGGGCGCCGAGCGGAAAAATTTCCGTTCCGTCGACGACGGCGAACCTTCCTCGACGGCCGGCAAACCGATTCTCGGACAAATCAACGCCCATGAATTGACCGACATCCTGATTGTCGTTGTCCGTTATTTCGGTGGAATTGAACTGGGCACAAGCGGTCTGATTGCGGCCTACCGGACGGCAGCTGCCGAGGCCGTGGCCGCGGCCGTTATCGAAGAGTGCACGGTGGACGAAGACTTCACGGTCGTGTTTGACTATCCGTCGCTGAACGGTGTGATGCGCGTGGTAAAAGAGATGCATCCCCGGATGCTTGCGCAGCAGATTGAAATGACGTGCGAAATGACCTTCCGTATCCGCAAAGGCGATGCTGAATCCTTGAAAAACAGGTTGCTGAAAATAGAAACACTTCGGATAAAACGCTAATCCCCTCTTTGCAGGTTTCGGCAGGGAACTGGATGTGCACCGGCACATCCACCAAAAAACACGCCGCTCCGACTTAACTCTGCGGCGCTCCGAGTTAACTCTGCGTGGCTCCGAGTTAACTCTGCGCCGCAAAAACTTAACTCTGCGTGGCTCCGAGTTAACTCTGCGTCCGCAAAAACTTAACTCTGCGTCGCTCCGAGTTAAATCTGCGTGACGCAGAGTTAACTCGGAGCGGCAGAAACTTAACTCGGAGCCACGCAGAGTTAACTCGGAACGATAAAAACTTAAGTCGGAATGACGCAGGCTGAAACATATCTCGCTCACAATTAGCATATACAGCTTCAACCGAAAATTCAGTCCGTGCTGATTTGACTTTTAGCGATGAAAAATGAACAAGATGTAACCGCCAAACCTCCTTTTCACCTGATTTTTCTTACAAACCAACTTCCGTAGCCGTAATAGACCGGCAACCGGCGACCTTATTGCCTCATGAACCGGAAACAGACTGTTCATGAGGTAATCGGGCGCGCGCCGTCTCCGGGCTACGGAGGCTGTTTTGCAGGGGAAATGAGGTGAAAAGGAGGTTTTATCGTGGCCTGTCCAACGGGAGGGGTTGTTCTATGCGATTGATTTTTCATCCCTTAAGCCATCAGAAGCGTGAAGCATGGCGCGAAGTGACGGACAGGCGCCCAAAATAAAAACGGGACGGCGACAGGTTAAAACACATCTGCGTATTTTTATTCGAAAAATATCCGTACATTTGCCGCGATTTTGAATGTTTATGCAGAAGAGATGAATAGGAAAGAAGAGCGTTTACAGGCGATTCGCGATATTGTCGGCTCCGAAACCATCCGCAGCCAGGACGACTTGCTCCGCTCGCTGACCGGCCAAGGTTTCGAGGTCACGCAGGCCACGCTGTCGCGCGACATCAGGATACTGAAGATCGTAAAAGAATACGACGCCAACAACCAGTATGTATATACCTTGCCGGCGTCCAGCGCGGCGGACGTCGGCGCCGCATCGCCGAAAGTCGAATTTGCCGGCAACCTGGCCGTGATAAAAACACGGCCGGGATATGCGATGGGCATCGCCTCCGACATTGACCGGAGCGCGCCGCGGGAAATTGTCGGCACCATTGCCGGAGACGATACGATCCTGGTGATTCCGCGCGAAGGATACAGCCGTGAACAGGTGGCCGCGGCGCTGGCCCGATTCACCGCTCTGCCGGATAAACAGTCAAACGGATAAACAATTATCAATGATCGATTCAGCAGGCTGAAAATGGAAAAAGAAATAGCAGTAGAGGTAATGATTGCGGACGAAAGTCACGAAAAGTATGTAGACATGATCCTGGAAACAATCGAAAGTGCAGCCAGCGTGCGCGGTACGGGCATCGCCCGGCGTTCGCACGATTATGTGGCGCAGAAAATGAAGGAAGGCAAGGCGGTGATTGCACTGGCCGGTGAAGAATTTGCCGGATTCAGCTACATCGAATCGTGGGGCAACAAGCAGTTTGTGGCCACTTCGGGGCTGATTGTGGTAGAAAAATTCCGCAACCGGGGACTGGCCAAACGCATCAAATACGCCGCCTTCGGGCTGGCTCGACGGCGGTGGCCCGAAGCCAAGCTGTTCAGCCTGACCTCCGGCAGCGCCGTGATGAAAATGAATACCGAAATGGGATACGTTCCGGTGACCTTTGCCGACCTGACGGACGATGAGGCCTTCTGGCGCGGCTGCAACGGATGTGTCAATCATGACGTGCTGCTCCGCACCGGGCGCCGCTACTGTATCTGTACGGCCATGCTTTTCGACCCGGCCCTTCCGCGCTGCCGGGCCACTGAGGAGAAGCTCTTTGAATCCGGCGAAGCAAAAACGGAGAATGAATAACAGATAGCATATAGATATGAAAAAGAAAGTGGTTTTGGCATTTAGCGGAGGACTGGACACCTCGTTCTGTGCCATGTATCTGTCCAGAGAGAAAAATTGTGAAGTATATACCGCCCTGGCCAACACGGGCGGATTCAGCCAGGCCGAATGCAGGGCCATCGAAGAACGGGCCTGCAGGCTGGGGGCGGTGAAGCACGTCACGCTGGACGTTGAACAGGAATATTATGCGAAGAGCATCCGTTACATGGTGTTCGGCAATGTGCTGCGCAACGGCACCTACCCGATTTCCGTCAGTTCGGAACGCATCTTTCAGGCGATGGCCATTATCCGCTATGCCGCGGAAATCGGCGCCGACGCCGTGGCACACGGCAGTACGGGCGCCGGCAACGATCAGGTGCGCTTTGACCTGACGTTTGAGGTACTGGCGCCCCACATCGAAATCATTACCCCCACCCGCGACATGAACCTCAGCCGCGAATACGAAATCAGCTACCTCAAAACAAACGGCTATGAGGCCGACTTTGCCAGGATGGAATATTCCGTCAACAAGGGGCTGTGGGGTACGAGCGTGGGCGGAAAGGAAACGCTGTCGTCCGGCCTGACGCTGCCGGACAGGGCCTATCCCTCGCCATTGCAGGAGCAGGGCGAGGAGAGGCTGTCGATCGACTTCGAGCGGGGCGAGATTTGCGGCGTGAACGGCGTCCGATTCACAAACGGGCCGGAGGCCATCCGCAAGGTCGAGGCCATCGGATCGCGCTGGGCCATCGGCCGCGACATGCACGTGGGCGATACCATCATCGGCATCAAGGGACGGGTTGGCTTTGAAGCTGCCGGCGCACTGCTGATTATCCACGCGCACAAACTGCTGGAGAAGCATACGCTGACCAAGTGGCAACTGTACTGGAAAGAGCAGATCGGCGCCTGGTACGGAATGTTCCTGCACGAGGCGCAGTATCTGGAGCCGGTGATGCGCGACATGGAAGCGTTTCTGGAGAGTACCCAGCAGCGCGTGACGGGACGGGTATGGATCACTTTGCGGCCATACAGCTATGCGCTTGTCGGCATTGAAAGCAAACATGACCTGATGAAAAGCGGGCTGGGCGTCTACGGCGAAGAACAGAAAGCCTGGACGGCCGACGACGTGAAGGGATTTACCCGCATCCTGGCCAATCCGTTGAAAACCTACTATCGGGATGAATCACCGGAAAGACAGACAAACGGACGAACAGATGAAAAAGAAACGCTATAACGGTTACGGCGCATGATTCAAATCGGAATTATCGGAGGCGCCGGATACACGGCCGGCGAGTTGATACGCCTGTTGCTCCATCATCCGGAAGCCGGGATTGCCTTTGTGCACAGCAACAGCCATGCCGGAAGCCGGGTGGCGGACGTGCACGCCGGATGCTGCGGCGAGACCGCCCTTGCGTTTACGCCACAGGTGCCGACGGACGCCATCGACGTCCTGTTCTGCTGCTCGGCGCACGGCGACACCAAAAAGTTTCTGGACGCCCATCCGCTGCCCGAACACGTGAAAGTTATCGACCTCAGCATGGATTACCGGATGGCCGCGCCGGAACACGACTTCGTATATGGCCTTCCGGAACTCAATCGACAGGCCATCCGCCGGGCGCGCCACGTGGCCAATCCCGGCTGTTTCGCCACCTGCATCCAGCTGGCCCTGCTGCCGCTGGCCGGGCAGGCTCTGCTGAAAGACGACGTGCACGTGCACGCGATTACCGGCTCCACCGGCGCGGGCGTTAAACCGACGGAAACGTCGCACTTCAGCTGGCGAAACGACAACGTTTCCATCTACAAGCCCTTCACGCATCAGCACCTGAACGAAATCCGGCAAAGCCTGACGCAGTTGCAGCGCGATTTCCGGAGCGCGCTCCGGTTTATCCCGGTGAGGGGGTGCTTTTCGCGCGGAATCTTTGTCACCGCCTACACGAAATGCACGCTGCCGGAGGACGAAGTGCAGGCAATCTACGAAGCCTTCTACGCCGATCACCCCTTTACGTTTGTGACCCCTCACAGTCCCGACCTCAAGCAGGTGGTCAACACCAACAAGTGCCTGCTGCATCTGCAAAAAAGCGGAGACCTGCTGCTGATCACCTCCGTGATAGACAATCTGCTGAAAGGCGCAAGCGGACAGGCGGTTCACAACATGAACCTGATGTCCGGCCTGGAAGAACAGACCGGTTTGCGTCTGAAACCCTCCGCTTTTTAACAGCCAAACCACCCACCAACCAAACGAACTGACATATGAAACTGTTTGATGTATACCCCCTCTTTCCCGTCGAAATCGTCAGGGGACTGGGATGCCGCGTGTGGGACGCCAACGGCGGCGAGTACCTGGACCTGTACGGCGGCCACGCGGTGATTTCCGTCGGGCACAGCCATCCGGCCTATCTCAAGGCGATTGTGGAACAGCTGAACCGGCTGGGATTCTATTCCAACTCGGTGATCAACGGGCTGCAGCAGCAGCTGGCCGACCGGCTGGGAGCCGCCTGCGGATATGACGACTATGCGCTCTTCCTGATCAACACCGGCGCCGAGGCCAACGAAAACGCCCTGAAACTGGCCTCCTTCCACAACGGCAAGAGGCGCGTGGCAGCCTTCCAGAAAGCCTTTCACGGACGGACGTCGGCTGCCGTACAGGTGACGGACAACCCGAAAATCGTCGCCCCCATCAACGATGGCTTTCCGGTGACCCGGCTGCCCCTGCAGGATGCCGACGCGCTCGAGGCAGAACTCAAAAAGGGAGACGTCTCGTCCGTCATCATCGAAGGCATCCAGGGCGTGGGCGGCATACGGATACCTGCCAACGGCTTTCTGAGAGACGTGCGTGCCCTGTGCACGCAGTACGAAGCCGTCCTGATCCTCGACGAGATACAGTCCGGCTACGGACGGAGCGGGAAATTCTTTGCCCACCAGTACGCCGGCATCCGTCCGGACCTCATCACCGTGGCAAAAGGCATCGCCAACGGCTTTCCCATGGCCGCTGTCCTGATCAGCCCCCGCTTCAGGGCCGAACACGGCATGTTGGGCACCACCTTTGGCGGCAACCACCTGGCCTGTGCCGCCGCCATTGCCGTGCTGGACATCATGGCGTCGGAAGGGCTGATCGAAAACGCACGGCAGGTCGGCGCCTTCCTGAACAGCGCCCTGCGGGAGATGCCCGGCGTCCGGGAGGTGCGCGGATGCGGCCTGATGATCGGCATGGAGTTCGACCGGCCCGTCAGGGAAATCCGTACCGGGCTGCTGTTTGAGGAAAAGGTCTTTACCGGCGTGGCCGGCGCCGACACCATCCGGCTGCTGCCGCCGCTCTGCCTCACGCAGGCCGATGCGGAGGATTTCCTGACCCGTCTGCGAAAGACGCTGAAAAAGAAGCTGTGACACCGTGAACCCCGCCGCATCGGGAAAGCCCCTCCGGCGCCGCGGGGCATGTCTTCAAAGTCTCCGGCACGCGGATCACGCGGATTTTACGGATGAACACGGATGAGGGCTGCGTGAACAGTCAGCCGTCAACGGAAATCGTGTGCATACATGCTGCCGCCTGTCGGCAATTCCGTAAAAAAAACCGATTTCATGGAATTGTACATGTACGGCAGCATGAAAACAAAAATACACCCGCTTTCGCCTGTCCGAAGCGTGAAGAAGCGGGACGGGAGTGAAGCGTCAGGCAAAGCGACGGAAAGGCGCCCAAAATAAAAAACGGGACTGCGACCGCTTGAAATTGAGGCGCCACTGCGCGGGGGCAAGCGCCACCGCCCGGAAACGGAACGACTGCTCCGCTCCGAACAGCCCCGGGCAGGCTCCGGCAATCCGCTGAAATGAGGGATGCCGGGAAAGGGAACGGCCCGATTCCTCTCTCCTTCTTTTCAGGGGTGACGGCCTGCATAAAACGATGCTCCGTTATATTGCCCGGAATGATTATCTTTGCCGGCACAAATAAACAGGGTTGCCATTATGAATTTGCCGAATTTCGTATCCCGTATCCGGACGAAGCAAACTGTAAATCCGAATTTATCAGGGGCCATAACGGATCATCATTCCATATAATATTTCACACGATGAACAAAAAATGCTTTTTATGTGCGCTGACGGTTTTCCTTACAATCGTCGCAGGCCATGCCGGAGAGACGGCGACGGCGCAGTATGCTTTCACCTCAACGGGGTGGGCTACGTTCGGCATCGTACTGCCGAAGGGACAGGCCACCGCAGGCCTGACCGTGGGTACGCTTCCCACGCAGACCGATGTGAAGAACCGATGGCCGGACGGCTCTATCCGCTACGCCATCCTGACAGCCAAAATCGCGGACGCCGGAGTATATGAAATCCGCGAAGAGGCGGCGGCCTCCGGTTCGTTCACACCCGTGTCGCCTTCCGCCGTCCTCGATCTGACCATCGAGGGTACGCATTACACCTCCACCCTTACGCCCTCCGCGCAGAGCACGGACGTATGGCTCGACGGCCCGCTCGTCAGGGAATACCGCATCAGGGACATTCCGCAGCACGGCGGCGCACCCCATCCTTTCCTTTCCAACATATGGGACGTAAGGATATACAGCGACGGCACGGCGCGCGTGGATGTGACGGTAGAGAATATCCGCGACACAGCCGTCGCCGACGGAGTAGTGTACGGCGT
>JAISMO010000055.1 GCA_031276675.1 Tannerella sp. | reverse complement strand
TTTCGGTCAAATTCTGTCCCGCCTCCACCTGCGTTTTCCCGCTGCGAAGGTCTTCTATTTCCTGTTTAAAGTCGGCAACTTTCTTTTTTGCGTTTTCAATCTCTTTCGCGACATCTATGAACTGCTTTTCAGCGTCCGAGCCTGATTCCTCTGCCGGTTTTTCTCCGATTTTATAGATAGAGTTGATCTCCTTTATTTCATCATCTAATATCTCTTTGCTTTTGCGGATACGCTCAATATACTCATCAACCGGATTATAATCAGTGAAAACAGCGTTAGTGCTTAAACCTTGTTGCTGCTGAATACGGGTATTAAATTCAGCAATTGCTTTTTTCAGTTCTTCCGAAAACGCTCCTCCGCTTTCAAGGGCATATTTCAAATCCTGCAGTATCGCTTCGCCACCGGCTTCCCCGAATTTCTTTATGAACATACCGCGTATGCTCGTTATATTTTCATTCCATTCATCCGCGTATGTATCCGCCGCCTCTCTTGTTCCTTTTTCTATTGCGCGGGACTTTGCGGCGTTCTGCGCCGCCCCTGATACCTTATCGTATGCCCCCGCCAAATCATTGACAAGGTCAATCTCGCTGCTAAGACCGGCCTGATACGAATCTGCAAGCGACATTATACCTTTCTTTGCACGCTCGTATTCTTCCGTACCCTTTTTTGCTGATTTTATCCGGTCAAAAAGCACGCGAATCTGCACCTGCTCGGACGCAAGTGATTTTGTATATTCGCTGTTCAGGTCTATCAGCCGCTTTTGCGCCTTTTCCGCATCCGTCATGTGCGTAACCAGCTTGTATATACCGTAGCCCAGTGCAACCACTGCCACCGCTGCTACTGTATACGGATTGTTCATCATAGCCGCAGTCAATCGTCTTGTTGCTAAGGCCAGTCTGTTTTTGGCCACGGTCAACAGATTGGTTGATGCCACATTGCCCGTATTGGCCGCTATCTCGGCCTGCTTTGCAGTAATAGACTTGGCGGTGGCGATCATATCCGCCCGCGCGGCCTGTATCCTGACTGAAATGGCCGAAGCCTCGCGCTGGAGTTGCCGGATTCTTTTTTCCTTTACGCCATTCGCCTTTGCATCTATAATAGCCTGCTGCGCGGTCACAAGCTGGCTTTGCAGCTGAACATAATTGCGCCTTTGCTCCATGCCCGTCTGTTTGAGTATGGACAGTTCCCTTTGCTGCTGAGCAATTAACTCGGTTTTCAGTGCCGCCGTATAAGCCATTGTTCCCCTTGTCAGGTTCGATCTTGACACATTCTGAAGCGATTCGTCCGTCAGCTGCTTTTCGAGAACCGCAGCCCGCGCGCTCTCCACTGCCGTCGTGGCCATCAGTGCAACGCGATAGGTTCCCCATACGGCGGTCAGGGCTGCAATCGTTTCGCCGACCTGCTTGTAATTCTTCACCAGTTCCGAAGACAGGTTTACCGCACCGTAGATCGCACCCTCGCCCGAAGAACCTATCTCGTTCATCATGGCCTGTATCTGATCTTTCAGTTTGGATATTTGCCCGGTAACGCTCGCGTTCTGGTTTTCCATCATGTTGTAGAACTTACCGCCTTCGGACGACATGTTTTTAAATGCTTGCTCTACCAGCGGGAAACCGATCTGACCGGCCTCGGACATAGCCGAAATTTCATCTTTCGACTTCCCGAGCATCCGGGCAAGCTCGTCCAGTACCGGAACGCCGGCCATCGCAAAGTCCCGGATTTCCCGGCTCTGCAATTTCCCAAGCGTGGCCACCTGACCGTAATTGACCGCAAGCCGCGAAATCGGAACGGACAGACCTGCCGCCACATCCCCGAGAGCCTTCATTGTGTCCATCACGTTCTCGGAGGCGATGCCCATCGCCATAAGCTGCTTTGTATTGTTGGCTACCTCCGTAAGAGTAAACGGCGTTTTCTGAGCAAATTCGGCAATGTCGCTCATCATTTTTTCCGCATCCGACTTGCTGCCGAGCATGGTTTCAAATGCAATCCCAAGCTGCTGAATCTCGCCGCGCACGTTCACGACCTCGCCGATGAAACGGGACAGCGAGAACCCGGCAGCCAGTCCCGCAAGGGAATTTCGAAGCCTGTCAAAGCCGGATGCCGAACCTTCCGCCGCACGGCCAAGATTCCCCAATGACGATACGCCCGCCCTTTCTAACTGCTGGTACTGGTATATGACGGGCTTTAACGATTCATACAGCTGGCTGTGCTGCTTCATCAGACGGTGAAGATAGGCTTCCATGCTTTTTGCAGCGGACGAATTGCCCGCACCGTACAAATCAATAATAGCCTTCTTTGTCCGCTCTATTTCCTTTTCCAGCATCTTGAGTCCGCCAAGATCAGAGGATACATGTAACGCTAATCTCGCCATACTATTTAAAACTGCTCATTCTTTTTTCTACCCACAGGAAGGCCTCCGAAACCACATTATATCCTTTCCCCTCAACAAAAGAGGCATATTCCATACCGTTGCCGAAAAGCGCTTCAATACCGATGCCCGATTTCAGTTCATCAAACATTTTGCCGGTTTCCGGACGCCCGATCGACTCAGAAACGACTATGCCGTCCTTATAGATGCGATACGAATTTGCATTGCGCAGATTCCCGGTACGATCCGTATACGTCCCCGTGCCTCTCGCCATATTGACATACCCTTCGCCTGTCCGCGCAAGCTCATTCAGCATCTCTTTTTTCACCTGCTGTTCCGCCTGACGATATAACTCATCCAGCCCGGAAACATTGAAATGAATCGCTATCCTCACCGTCTTTCCGTTTTACGCTTTAACAACTCCTTTCCCGAAATCTTTTCTGTCCGGTCGTTTTCCGTGCCGTAATCTACCCGTATCCGGTCATGCTGCATCATCAAAAGCAACTGATACGGCATATGCAACGCTTCGCGATACGGTATGCCGAGCGTCTCCGTGAACGACGCCAGCTGCCCGATCAGTGTCCGTCCGCCAAGGGTTTTGTATTTGCCATTCGCCCGGTCAGTTCCATCCCCAGACGGGCATAGAAAAAAAAAGCGTCCGGCGTAATCACGGACAGAATTTCTCTGAACGCCTCCAGACGCTCCGCATCATTCGCCCGCCGGAAACGCCGTTTCATGCGCCACAGCCGAAACCGGTTCCACGCCGTGAGCGGCGCATCCCCGAGAATGGCCAGTGCAATGGCCGCATCCATATACCGGTACTGTTCCGCCCCCTTTTGAATCAAGTCAAAGCGGTTTTCGCTTTCATCCGCGTCAAGTTTCCCCAGCGGCTTCAGCATCCTTCCGATCACATACGGCGTCGGAGCCTTCACCCGGTAGAACTTTCCACGGAGGGTAACTATCTTCGACTCAATGCCGGCAATGTTCTCCGATACGATTTCAGTCAGTCCGCTCATGCTTCATTTTCCTGTTAAGATTCAAAGGGAGAGGGATGCTTTCACTCCCTCTCCCCGTTCTCTAAAGTCTATGCAGCCACAATCTCGCTTGCGTCAAAAAAGTACTCCGGAGCAAGCCCTGTTACGCCCGTCTCTACCGGCGTAACCGTAACCGCCAGACCGATAAGTTTGCTCTCCACCATGCTGCCGCGCGCCGAAACCTGCGCTTTCGGAATGACTATATACGTATCATCCTTCGTGACCGCGATAATGCTTTTGTATATGATTTTCGACTCGGCCGGACGCGCCCAGGAGGCGGATGTCGCCGTACCTCCCTGCAAATCCGCTCTTGTCTGATACTCATACTGCCCGATCGTAAACGTGATGTTCACCGCCCCGGGCTGCAAATCATTATAATACGTGGCGCCGCTAAGCTGGTTTCTGAAGGGCGTTGTCGACCCTTCCTCCTCTTCATAGCTCCACGTGTCGCCGTGCACATTTACAACATTCTTAGTACTCGCCAGAGCGATCAACGCCGCTACCTCCGCACCCGTCAGTCCCGCTGCCGGCGCAGTAACCGAAGTGATTACGTCGCCGTACATGATTTTTGCTATGTCTACAATCGTCTTTAATGCCATAGTAATCTACAATTTAGTATTAATAACCTCAAATCTTAATCTCACATTCAGAAAATTAGACCACGTTTCCGGGTCGTCCTCCTCCGTCATATCTTCCATTTTATACAAACACCGCTCCGCTCCGTCCGTAACGCATGTCCCGCTTCGGAACAGTTCGATGCAAACATTCCCCAGCGCCGTCAAGCGCGCATGGTCGGGCGCGTAATACTTCGTGCCGTCGCCCCTTACGTTTGTACGGTAAGGAACATATACGCAAACACGCGGATAACAGCGTTGAAACTGTCCGTTATCCGCACCGCCCGGTACGACAATGACAATCCGCTCGCCGACGCTACCCTCCGTAACGGGAGCATGTACGTCCTTCACAATTTCCGGGATTGCCCCAAGAACCGCGTCCGCCTTTACCCGCCGGATGAGCACATTCTTTATTTCGCCAATCGTCAGCATCAGATAACCACTGTCATATATTCCCCGTTCCCTGCGAACTCCATGCCGCTCGTGCGCTTAATATCCAGTATCTTGCCCCGCCCGCGAACGGTTGTCCCGTCCGCTTCCGTAACAATTATTTCCTGCCCCGTTTTCAAATCATCCCGCCGGTCAAGATTCACGTAGTACTCCGGAGAGATACCCGTGCCCGCATAACCGCGCATCATCGACACCGTCACGTCGTGCAGGAAACAGCCGCATAGAAACGCGCGCGTCTCGCCGCCGCCCGGTACCGGATTACCGTCTGCGTCAAACACCGTAGCGGCGCTATCGACAAGGAATAATTTGTGAGGCTCGAAATTCATATCACCACATATCCGAAACATCTTTTATCGTCGACACGGCGCCCAGAGCGTCATCCATGCCAAGGTAATCGCATAACCACCGGTAGAAAACAAGCATCCCGTCCGCATTGAACGCAACACGGAAACCGTTCTCCGTTACCTCTTTCGCCTGTCGGACGTAAAACGGAAGAACGGAGGTGGCAAGAGCTGTAAAAGCCTTGCGCACATTCTCCTCCGAATCCGTGGCATCCGGAGAAACCGACCTGCCGATGTCCGACCAGTCCGCCTCCGTAAGCGCCAGATTAAGCGACTTCATCTTGCCTGTTATGTATTCCCTTACCGTCATCGGACCTTACGTTCCGCTCGCCGTTTCCAGTTCCGCAATGCGTGCCTTTATCGCATCAACAACCGACGCGCGCGGCTTTATCGACGCGCTTTCTTCTGCCAGATACCCTTTCAGTTTCTCCGCATCTGCAAACTCCTGCACGGCGGCAATCACCTTTATATGCGATTCCTTCAGGTCAATATTCTGCGCGGCGTTATCCTCTCTTCCCGCGGCATCCTGCGCGGGCGGTGCGTCGCTGTCTCCATGTCCATGCGCGGGCGGCGACGTTTCGGGGGGCGAACCCCCGTCAACTTCTTTAACCGCCGCCGCCAGTCCGCGAAGGACAAGATCTCTTGCCCGTCCGTCGTCAAAGCCCGATACGATTTCTCCCGGATTAAAAATTTTATCCGGATTGTATTTGTCTCGGAAAGTTTTTATTACCACTATTTTCATGCTGACCTCCCTGCTTTATTAGCCCAGCGGCGTTACCTCGCCGGTCGGATAGGAAACGGCAATATTCCGCACCTTGTAATTCACAACCGCCTTTGCAGAGGTAAGAACGGGTATGGCACGCCATGTCCCCTGCGTGAACTCTGCTACCTGAACTCCCGTGCTTTCGCCCTGCCGCCATTTGGCAATCGTTATGCCGTCGCCCGCATCCGTATAATCCACGGTCGGATCGGGCATGATTGCGCTGTCTTCCAGCGCCGGCTGAACCTCGCCGAGCTTCCCGTCCGCCGTGCGGGGCAAAAAGGCAATTACGTCGTCATTCCACGGATTGAGGATGTTCGGGATTCCGTCTTTCTGATACGCCGTGCGTTTGTTAATCTCCACAATCGGAGGGATGCCCATGGAACGCACCAGTGCGTCGAACTCCGGCAGAGAAACGATGCGCGCCCCCTTGTCTATTCCCAAAGCAGCCTGACGTATGGGCAGGCTCCGTATCAGCCAGTGTTTAATCTGCGGCGCCATGAGCATCGAATCAAATTCAATGCCGAGAGTCTTATAGTCATAGACTATTTTCTGAATATCTCCCAATACGTCGATAGACGGATTATTAACATTGGCCTCCGACCATTCGACCGTCGCGGCGCGTTTGTTCGCAATCGGAAGGTCGAAATCGACCATGTACTCCCGACCTTCCGGGTTGTCCACTGCCGGGTCGAACAGCGCAACGCCGCCGCCGGAAAGCGCCTTCAGGATAATCTCGTCCGCAACATCCTTGCAGCCCATATAGGCGTCTTTATATTCGCCGAGAATAACATTCTCTATTTCGCGAATTTTCGCCTCCGGATTAATGTGATTGCTCTCATACACCTGCATAAGCTGACGCATGACTTTTGCCGTCATTTTGAATTTGTGCCCGAAGCGGGGAATCTCCCCCTTCCACGTCTCAAAACCGCGCGAAGTACGCAACGGCGTCATCGAATCGTTGCCGATCAACGCCGCACGCACCCGAATGCCGTAGCTCGCCATGATACCCTCTACCGTCAGGCCAAGCTGCGGAGGGCGAACCGTAAACCACCGGTCGACATACGTCTGCTCCCATAGCGTCTTTTGCGACTTCGTCGCCTCGTCGAACAGGATGCGCATTGACGCCAGCAGGTCGACAGGCCTGTTCGTGCCGGGGTCTTTCAAGTTAAATGTCGTAAATATACTCTTCATCTTTCACCTCCTTTTTAATATGATTCGGTAAACAGTATGTTCGGATTTGTTTTCAGAGTAACGCCTGAAATAAATTCCGCCGGAATGGGGGGTATCCTTCTTTTGTAGAACATATTCCCCTTCGTGTCCGCCGTCACATCCACGCTCGTCTGGGAATGCCCGACAACCGTCCCCTGCACATCCGCATTAATCGTCAGCCCCTGCGGGGCGCTCACCGGCAATGCCGCATTCCCGCTGCCGTCATCAATCACCTGAAACAGCGCATCGCCGACCGCAAGGCCGCTTATCACGGCGGAAAGCGTTATCACATAATTAGTTGCCCCGTCCTCAATCTTTACAATCGAAGGAGCGGCGGCAAATGTTCCCGCAACCGTCTTCAACACCTTGTCGCCGACGGCAAAGCCCGCCGGTATAAAATCCGTGTCCAGCGTCACTATCTTTGCATCACCCCCGTCAATCGCTTTCACGCGCGACGCCTTCAGCACCGTCACCAGACGTGTTTGCTCGTCATACTCCGCCAGCGAACCGCCGGGTATAATCGAACCGACAGGCCATGACACCTTCGACCGGTCAAGGTTGAAACCTCCAACCACGCCGATTGCCGTCGTCCCGTTTACAATAGGGCGTACACCGCCAAATTTCTGTCCGTAAAATTTCATCCCTAAACAATTTTCATTTTAAAACAATTTTAATTCTTGCCGCTTTCCGACACGGCAATACGTTCCATCCACCGCTGCGCAGTAGCCTGCGCGTCTTTCGGATCGGCATCCTTCCTGCCGCCCTCTTCGAGCGGTTTCAGCCCCCGATCGACAAGATGCTGACGGTAGTCCGTAAGGAACTCCTTCACATCCCTGTCCTCCGGAACCGTAACATAACGCATGTCGTCCTCCGTCAAACCCAACTCTTTCATCCCGGATACGATTTCCGTCTTCCGCTCCTGCTGTTTGTCCTTCTTTTCGTAGGCCGCAAGTTTTTCCTGCACCGCCTTCCATTCCGCCAGCAGTTTTTCCGTTTCCTTATCTGACGCGCCCGGCTCCGTTTCCGCCTTTTTGGTTTTCAGTTCCTCCAGCGTCTTTTCGTACTCCGCCTTCAAAGCCTTCTCCCTCTCCGCAACAGCCTTCGCCGACGTCGAATTTATATTTGCCTGCGTTTCCTTAAGCAACGAGACAATCGTATCCACTTCCGCATCAATCTGGGATTCATCGGTAATTTTTTTACCGTATATCTCCGCATACGCGTGTAGCGTTTTTTCCGCTATGCTGGTCAGTCCGTTTTTTCCGTCCGACACAGCCAATTTCAGTTTTGAAAAGATTTTTTCTTTCATGCCGAATCTGTTTTTTCAGTTCAGCCACAAAAGTATACCGAAAAAAAATGAATTTCCAGCCTTTTGCCAAGAAATTTGGAACATTAGGGCCTAATGTTCCAAATTTCTTTCCGGACATCGATTTCACGTCGATTCCCGGTCAATTTTCACCGTTTTTTGGGGGGCTTTCTTTGCCTGTTTGAAAAACAATTTGTATATTTGCATCATAATCTAAGGGCGCATGATTCAAAATAAGCGCCTGAAGTGAGCCTCAAAAACTCATAGGTATGTGTTACGCTTCGGGCGGCTCGTACCACCCTTAGCCCCGACATAAATCGGGGCTTCGTATTTTACAGGTCTATAATAGTGGTTTTATTGTCTGCGGTAAAATATTTTACTTTTATACCCATCCTTTTTAGTCTGTTAAGCTCATCGCGTATTTTACCTGTCATTGTATCAAATTCAAACAAGACTATTTTTGCCCCCTGTTTTCTGGTAGCCTTTTTTGCGTAACTTACAATGTTATTATGCCCTGACAGGCGCTTTAAATCCGCAGCAACCCCGTTTATAAGTACGTCGTAAGAACTAATCCCGGACACCTCTTTCAACATCTCTATCTTATACCCGCCTTTGGCAAACACCATGCTCATCGCATATTCCTTGTCAAACTTCGCCTTTTCGTTCTTGCTTGTTTTTGAATGTGCGATGCGCTCCCTGTCAACCACCAGATACCCGCCGTTGTCGCGATTGAAATAATCGCGTTTCCACTTTTGCGTATCATGCTGCAAATATTCCCTGTGCGAATCGGAGGCGAATTTTTGACGTTCCGTCATTTTAAACTGCCCAAGTTGAACGTACCTGCTGTTATCCTGCAAAAAGTA
>JAISMO010000011.1 GCA_031276675.1 Tannerella sp. | reverse complement strand
TTCATGTCGCATCCGACTTTCAGGAACTCAAGCGTCATGTTAAACACGCGGTAGGTGTTGGTCATCTCCTCGGCGCTGATCAGTCGCCGTCCGGCCAGGTGCGCGGCCGAGGATACGTATTTGTTGACCATTGTGTACGACCGTCCGCGGCGGTAGTCTTCGTTCGACATTTCCTCGCCGATGCGGTGCTGGAGGTAGTTCGTTGTCCACGATTCGCCTTCGGGAATGTCGTGTTCCATGCTGGTTTCGAGCGGGAAGAATCCCCTTCCGTAGGCCTGTGCCCGCGAAAGAACGTTCAGCCGGTGGCACCAGTCCACATACGTCTTCGTAAAGCGTTCGAGGAACATTTCGGCTTTGGTGGTCTCCAGGTCAAAACGCATCCGCTCAATCATTTCCCGGAAGCCGGGCGACATGCCGACGCCGTAATTGTAGTCGGACACGTTGCCCATGCCTGCCGTCTTGAAAAGAACGTAAGGCAAATAAGGCATGATGTCGTAGCCGTTGCGGCGGCGGAAGACCTCTTCCATATCCTTCGTCCAGTTGGCGCCCTCCAGTTCCATGCTGTCGGTAAAGAGGGCGCGGATATAACCCGAAAGCGGCCCGATGCGGCGTTCGATGGTGTCGGACATGCGGGTCAGGTAGTGCGTCACGGCGTCTTTGTCCAGATGGTTCAGCGTGGGGCCGTCGGCGCCCGGCGCACCGTTGATTACTTCGCCGAAGGCCTTGATCTTTACTAAAGAGTAAAGGGCATGTTTTCCCTTCGGGATGTCAATCCGGAATACATCGCTGCCGTTTATCCGGTCCGTCAGATCGATTTCCTCTTCCATGCGGCTGATGGGGTCGGGCGCCAGTCGAAGTGAAAGCAGTTGCATGTGGCGACCGCTGTAGGGTTGGCTGATTTTGGGATCGGCCTCCTTCAACAGATTGAACAGGGAGGTCTCGAAGGTCATCGGGCCTTCGAGCTTCGTCACGCCGATGACAACCACCTGCCCGCGTTCCTCGTCCTTGAGGAACTTGCCGCCGAACGGCCATCCCGAACCGACAATCAGGTCGCATATCAAACCCAGCTTCCCTGCCTCGTCGCAGGCCGTTTTCACCGCATCGATCCATTCGTTGCCAAGCCATTCGAGGCCGGGAATGCCCAGGTCGTCCGTATGGTCGGGAAACTTCACAGGGTTGATTTCCACACCGCCAATGCCGGCTTCCCTGAGCAGATGCAGTTCGCGGACGAGTTCTCCGGGCTGCACCCGGTTGCCGTTCCACCACCAGCGCACAAAGGGACGGTATCTTGATTCGGGATTTCTGAACAGCGTATACATATCTTCTTCTTTCCCATTGATTCTTGCCGCATACACACCGGCCGTTGTCCGGAAGGGAAAAACCATTAACCCGCCCGAAAGCAGGGAGCTTTTTACTATAAATGATCGTCGGTCCATAAAGATCAGTGTAAATTTTATTTTTATTATGCCTGCAAATATAGTAAAAGAAAACGAACCCCTGCGCAACCGCTCTCCGCCGGCCAAAGCCCCATGTCATCAGGTGAAGGATCACCCGCCTCGACGGGGGCGCCTGTTCCCTTAAACCGTCCGGTACTGTCAAAAAAAGCGATGAGCGGAGAGCGGGTCGCCCGTCCATCGCCGAAAACAGCTCCCGGCACGCTTCCGCAAAGTATGCCGAATATTTGAGACGCTTCATAATCTTGGTGCGCGACGCGCAGTAACCTTGTTGCGCGACGCGCAGTAACGCTGTTGCGCGACACGCAGTAACGTTGTTGCGTGACACGCAATAACGCTGTTACGCGACAGGTAATAACGCCTGCCTGTATCTTCCTGATGCAGAAGAGGATGTATCTCTCTTCCACGCCGGAGAAAAGACAGGCATCCGACAGGCTCCCCATTTGCCCGGAGGATGCAGATCCGAAGCGAAAATAGTCGTATCTTGCGCCCTCAATGGTATATAAAAAAACATATAATAATCGCAGAATGAAACAGCAGACAATGATTCTTTGCTGTCTCCTGCCCGGCCTCCTGCCGTGGTGGGGGGCATGTACCCGGGATGGCAGTCCTGTCGTGGCCGCGGGCGCGGGTGTGGAAAAACGGGCGGACGGATTTCGTTTTACCGAAGGCCCGGCGGTCGACAGAGAGGGAAACATCTATTTTACCGACCAGCCCACCGACCGGATTCTGAAATGGTCGACGGACGGACAGCTCTCCGTATTCCTCAGCCGTTCAGGCCGCGCCAACGGATTGTACTTCGACCGGGACGGCTACCTGCTTTCATGTTCCGACAGCGCCAACGAACTGTGGCGCATCGACATGAAAGACGGCAGTCATACCGTGCTGATTGCGGATTTTGAAGGAAAGAAACTGAACGGACCGAACGACTTGTGGGTACATCCCGGCGGCGGAATCTATTTCACCGATCCGCTTTATCCGCGCGATTACTGGACGCGCGACCCGCAGATGCAGCAACCCGGCCGGTATGTCTATTTCCTTGCACCCGGCCGGCAACAGCCGGTTCCCGTTGCAACCGACCTGGAGCAGCCGAACGGAATCGTCGGCACGCCGGACGGAAAAACGTTGTACGTGGCCGATATCCACGCCGGGAAGACGTATGCGTATGATATCCGGCCCGACGGGATGCTGAGTAACCAACGCCTTTTTGCCCCGCTGGGTTCCGACGGGATGACCCTCGACAGCCGGGGAAACATCTACCTGACCGGTCACGGCGTGACGGTGTTCAATCCGAAAGGAGAACAGATTGAACACATCCCGGTAGAAGCCGACTGGACGGCCAACGTCTGTTTCGGAGGAAAAGACATGAAAACGCTCTTCATTACCGCTTCGGAATATCTGTACAGCCTTCGGATGAAGGTCGGCGGCGTCAGATGACCGGCCGGCCATGGTGTTAATGCAAAAATACCGGCGCTCCGGCCCACAGGGTGCAACCCGTTGAAATGCCTTTTGTCAGCCACCATACTTTGGTATATCGTAAAAAGCCGTATCTTTGCAATTGTTTTTAAAATACATGCAAGAATGAAAATAGAATCGGTTATTGGACGTGAAATCCTCGACTCAAGAGGTAATCCCACCGTTGAAGTGGATGTTGTATTGGAATCGGGCATCCGGGGCAGGGCATCCGTTCCCTCCGGAGCATCAACCGGCGAACATGAAGCGCTGGAACTGCGTGACGGCGACAGGAAACGTTATGGCGGAAAGGGCGTATTGAAAGCCGTCGAAAACATTAACAGGCAAATTGCGCCGGCTATCCTGGGATGGTCTGCGCTGGACCAGACGGGTATTGACCGTCTCATGCTTGAACTGGACGGGACAAAAACAAAATCCAGTCTTGGCGCCAACGCCATTCTCGGCGTTTCGCTGGCCGTAGCCAAAGCTGCGGCAAACTATCTGGATATTCCGCTGTACAGGTACATTGGCGGCGTGAACACCTATGTAATGCCGGTGCCGATGATGAATATCATCAATGGCGGCTCGCATAGCGACGCGCCGATTGCTTTCCAGGAATTTATGATCCGGCCCGTCGGCGCAGCCTCTTTCAGGGAAGGCTTGAGGATGGGTACGGAAGTATTCCATGCCTTGAAGTCCGTGCTGAAAAAACGCGGCCTGAGTACGGCCGTTGGCGATGAAGGCGGTTTTGCGCCGGCGCTGGAGGGCACCGAAGACGCGCTGAACTCGATTCTCACCGCCATCAAAGACGCCGGATACGAACCGGGCAAAGACGTGAAAATCGCTCTCGACTGCGCCTCTTCCGAGTTTTATGACAACGGCGTCTACGACTACACCAAGTTTGAAGGAGCCAAAGGCGAAAAGCGTACTTCAGACCGGCAGGTGGATTATCTGGAGAAATTGATCGGCGAATACCCGATTGACTCCATCGAAGACGGCATGAGCGAAAACGACTGGGCCGGCTGGAAGAAACTGACCGACCGCATCGGCGACCGTTGCCAGTTAGTGGGAGACGATTTGTTTGTAACCAACGTTGACTTCCTCTCGAAAGGCATCATCGAAGGCTGCGCCAACTCCATCCTCATCAAAGTCAACCAGATCGGTTCCTTGACGGAAACGCTGAACGCCATCGAAATGGCGCACCGGCATGGCTATACGACCGTCACCTCCCACCGCTCCGGCGAAACGGAAGACGCAACCATTGCCGACATTGCCGTGGCAACCAACAGCGGTCAGATCAAAACAGGTTCGCTCAGCCGTTCCGACAGGATGGCCAAATACAATCAGTTGCTCCGGATCGAAGAAGAACTGGGCCATCGAGCCGTCTATGGATATAAAAAACTGATCTGACAACATGGTTGATGAAGACAGAATATGTAACTGTAAATAATCTTTATTCGCTGTTCGATATCTTTTGATGATTGATATAAAGCGAGAAGAAGGGCTTTTCCGTGAGGAATGGCCCTTTTTTTACGTGAGTTCGATACAAACTGCCGGGCACCTGTTGAAAGAGTTGCGGGAGTTGCAGACGGACTTCACGCTGACGGTTCGACCATCCGAAATACAGGATTCCACTGAATAAACGGATTACATCATGCAAGAGGCTCTCGGATTCATGTAAACACCCTGATAACCATGTTCAAAGGGAAAGAATCCGGCGCAGCCTGCCGTTCGCCGTTTGCCAGGGCCTGTGCAGGGATTTTCCCGCGTCGAACCTGCGTTATTACCTTCGATTTTTTCTTCTTTTTCGCCGGTATACTTTCAAAAATGCTATCTTTGCACCCCTATACAAAAAAAGTGATTTCATTATGGCGAAAGTAAAAGGAACCGTGGTCGTCAACAGGGAGCGGTGCAAAGGGTGCGACCTGTGTGTAACGGCCTGTCCGTCGGACGTACTGGAACTCCATCCGCGCGAAGTGAACGATAAAGGCTATCATTATGTATACATGAAGCAGCCCGAAGCATGTATCGGTTGCGCCAATTGCGGTGTGGTCTGTCCCGACGGCTGCCTGACGATTTACAAAGTCAAAATCGGATGAACTTGCTCAATCGAAAATCAGAGGTATGGAAGAGATAAAGCTTATGAAAGGAAACGAAGCGATTGCCCATGCAGCGATTCGTTACGGAACAGACGGATATTTCGGATATCCCATCACACCCCAGTCGGAAATACTGGAAACATTAATGGCCGAAAAGCCCTGGGAAACGACCGGGATGGTCGTCCTGCAGGCAGAAAGCGAAGTGGCCGCCATCAACATGGTATATGGAGGCGCGGCAACCGGCAAGCGGGTGATGACTTCCTCGTCCAGCCCCGGCATCAGTCTGAAACAGGAAGGTATCTCCTACATTGCCGGCGCCGACCTGCCCTGTCTGATTGTCAACGTCATGCGAGGCGGCCCGGGACTGGGAACCATTCAGCCGAGCCAGGCCGACTATTTCCAGACCGTCAAGGGAGGCGGACACGGGGATTATCGCCTGATCACGCTGGCGCCTTCGTCCGTGCAGGAAATGGCCGATTTTGTGGCGCTGGGCTTTGATCTGGCATTCAAATATGCAAATCCGGCCATGATACTGGCCGACGGGATGATCGGCCAGTTGATGGAAAAGGTCGTATTGCCGCCCGCCCGCCCCCGCAAGACTGAAGCGGAAATCGAAGCGGAATCGCCCTGGGCTGCGCGGGGAAAACCGGCCGGACGGCAACCGAACATCATCACTTCGCTGGAACTGGATCCGGTGATCATGGAACGGAAAAACAACCGTTTCCAGGCGAAATACCGCGAAATAGAAGCCCGCGAAGTGCGATACGAAGAATATTTGTGCGACGACGCCGAATACCTGCTGGTGGCTTTCGGATCGGCGGCGCGCATCTGCCAGAAGGCGATTGAGACGGCGCGCAGCAAGGGATTTCGGCTGGGATTACTTCGCCCGATCACCCTGTGGCCGTTCCCCGGAGAACGCATTGCCGCTTATGCCGGCCGAATCAAAGGCATATTGTCGGTCGAACTGAATGCCGGACAGATGGTGGAAGACGTTCGTCTGGCCGTCAACGGAAAGGTGAAAGTCGAACATTTCGGCCGTTTGGGAGGGATTGTTTTCACACCGGATGAAATCGTCCGGGCTATCAGGGAGAAATTAATATGATACGGGGCAGTAAAACCGATGAAGTACTGACGTTGCTGTTCATGCTGCTGGCCGTCGCGGCGGTCATTTGTTTTTTTGCCGTCGACAGCCGCACGGTCTTTCTGATTTGCGGCGGAGTAGCTGCCTGTCTGCGGATTGTACAGTATATTTTGAGATTTTTTCCTTAAACATTTGCTTGAACAATGGAATCAAATGAAATAATCAAACCGGAAAACCTGGTTTACGGAAAACCGGGGTTGATGAACGACGCGCCCATGCACTACTGTCCCGGTTGCAGTCACGGCGTCATACACAAACTGATTGCGGAAGTCACGGAAGAGATGGGAATGGCGGAGAGAACCATTGGCATCTCGCCCGTGGGATGCGCCGTATTTGCCTACAATTATTTGGATATCGACTGGGTTGAAGCGGCTCACGGACGTGCTCCGGCGCTCGCGACGGCCATCAAGCGGCTGAATCCGGACCGAATGGTATTCACTTATCAGGGTGACGGAGATCTGGCGGCTATCGGTACGGCCGAAACCATTCACGCTGCCAACCGGGGCGAGAACATCGTCATTGTTTTCGTCAACAATGCCATCTACGGTATGACCGGCGGTCAGATGGCGCCCACTACGCTGGCCGGGATGCAGACCTCCACCTGTCCTTATGGACGCGACATTGCGCTGCACGGGTATCCGCTGAAAATTTCCGACCTGCTGGCACAAGTTGAAGGAACGTGTTTGGTAACCCGCCAGAGCGTACATACGGCGGCAACTGTACGGAAAGCCAGGCGGACGCTTCGCCGGGCCTTTGAAAATGCAATGGCCGGCAAAGGGACTTCGATCGTAGAATTTGTTTCGGCCTGCGCTTCGGGATGGAAAATGACGCCGGCAAAGGCAAACCGGTGGATGGAAGAAAACATGTTTCCGTTCTATCCTTTGGGAGATTTAAAAAAACAGATAAGAAAATAACGGATTGGATATGACACAGGAAATTATTATCGCCGGATTCGGCGGACAGGGAGTGCTTTCAATGGGCAAAATCCTGGCCTATTCCGGACTGATGGAAGGCAAGGATGTGACATGGATGCCTTCCTACGGCCCCGAACAGCGCGGCGGTACGGCCAATGTGACGGTCATCATCAGCGACGATCGCATCAGTTCTCCGGTACTGAACGAATACGATATTGCCGTGATTCTGAACCAGCCTTCCATGGACAAGTTCGAATCAAAAGTAAAGACCGGCGGCATCCTGATATACGACAGCTACGGCATACACAAACCGGTGCAGCGCACCGACATCCGCATCTACCGGATTGACGCCATGGATGCCGCCACGGAACTGAACATGCAAAAGACATTCAACATGATTGTCCTGGGCGGACTGCTGAAGATTGTCCCGATGGTGACGTTCGACAGCGTCCTGGCCGGTCTGAAGAAAACGCTTCCCGAACGTCACTACGGTCTGATTCCGGCCAATGAAGCAGCTATCAAAAAGGGAATGGAAATCATCCGGGAAAAATAAACCCGAAAAGGCCACGAGCGACGGTATTTACTTATGAATTTTTTGATGCGGCTTTCGCAAATAGCCCGTCTGCGGTAAAGCCTCCGGACATTGGCTTCGCTTAAATTCAAAGATGGGATATAACTCATGTTACGCACAATCCCAAAAAGGCTTAACCCGGCTGACCTCGGTAACTTTTTAAATTTACGAAAGCATGAACCGGAGCAGATCGGCAGTTCGGAGCATCCAAACTGCCGTTTTGTCGCTAAAAGTGAGGATGAAGGTTCTCCGAAAGCCCCGCGAGGAACTAAAAGAGTCGAAAGAGGTTCTCCGGGAGCCTCGTGAGGCGCTAAAAGAGTCGGACAGGGCTTTAAAAGAATCGAACGGGGTTCAAAAAGAGCCGACACTGTCACAAAAAGAGTCGGCGCTGTCACAAAAAGCGGGGAGAGTGATTCTAAAAGAATCGAACGCGACGCCCGGAGCAGGAATGGAGGTCTTATAACATAGAAATCCTCTTCAAACAGTATGAATCTGCGTAACAGGAGTGATATAACAGAGCTGTGGATGTATTATCCGTTTTTGTTTTGCAAACGCAGAAAGAAAATCGGATTGGAAATAAATTATGCTGAAAAAGTTGCAGGATCAGGCGACAACAACGGCAGAAAGAATCAGCATATCATGCAGTGCTTTAACTGTTCGACTCGTTAAGGCCCGTGTCCGCCGGTTGATTTATCTGCACTCTTTAACACTCCGGAATGCTTTTAATCCGCTCAATGCTAAGGCCCGTGATTGAAGAAATCAATTCTATTGACAGTCCTTTTTGAAGACATTGTTTGGCTATTTCCAGACTTGCTTTCTCCATGCCAATCTTCCGACCTTTCTCCATGCCTTTCTGTTCACTGTATGCAATTGCCTCCCTGACACTGTCGTATTCAAAAATACTTGTTTTATGTTCTCCCATTGTCCGGTTCACCAATTGATTTATCTGCGCCTCTAACACTCCGGAATGTTTTTAATCCGCTCAATGCCAAGGCCCGTGATTGACGAAATCAATTCTATCGACAGTCCTTTTTGAAGACATTGTTTGGCTATTTCCAGACTTGCTTTTTCCATGCCTTTCTCCATACCTTTCTCCATGCCTTTCTGTTCGCTGTATGCAATTGCCTCCCTGACACTGTCGTATTCAAAGATACTTGTTTTATACTCTTCCATTTCCCTGTCTGTTAATTTGTTAATTTGCATTCTCTTAAATAACCGTTCAAAGATGCTTCCCCGTACCTCTGCCGGACAGTCTTTTAGCTTCTCAAGATTTTTCAGCAGATAAATCCACCGTTCCGCACCGGTCGTCAGTTCTTCCGCCCGTTTTGTGAATTTGGGCAACTCTATGAACATCATGTTCAACTTACCGGTCAATCGCTTTCGGGCGTTTTGGCGGTACAGATACACCTGTTCGATGTACGTATCCCTGACATTTTCTTCTTCAAACTCGACGAAATCCAGTATCGCTATGAAATAAACCGCATTCAGTTTATAGTCCCATTTTCCCGCAGGCGCCTGGCTGCGTATCGCGGCCGAGGTGTAAAACAGCGACCTGTCGATGAAATAAATTTGTCGGTATCGCTGCATTTCCACAATGAAATGGTCATCATCGCTGCTGGTACAGTACAGATCAAACACGGCTTTACGGTCGCTGTCCCATTCGCCCGGGAGCGTATTCGGCAGATATTCCACGTCAATGATATGCGCCTTTCCGCCGATGATCCCGTTCAGGAAATCGATGAGCAATTCCCTGTCCGAAAATATCTTCTTGAATCCGAAATCCGTTCGCGGGTTCAGATACACTTCGCCGCTTGCCGTTATTTTTTCCATACTGCCGACTGTTTAGGGGTACCGTTCAAAAAAATCATACCCCAAATGTACATAAAATCTCCGGTACCATCCATAGTGGTTAGTGATTAATGGTTAGTGGTGTGAAGCGTGGCAAACAGGCGCCGCTTCGCATCACTAACTACTAACCATTAACCGCTAATCACTGCTCTGCGTTTCTGACGGGGCTTTCCGGTTAGATATATTTATGATGATTTAACCGTACTGCTTTTGGAGAGAATAATTAATACCAGTACTTTCGTAGCGTTTTTTTTAAAATATAGACAGTCAACTATGGAGAATTTATTTTCATTGAAGGGGAAAATTGCACTGATAACCGGCGCATCCTATGGTATCGGGTTCGCAATTGCTTCGGCGTATGCCAAAGCCGGCGCCTCCATCGTATTTAACGAAATCAGCCGGGAACTGGTCGACAAAGGACTGGCCGCGTATCGCGAAGCCGGACTTTCGGTGCGCGGCTACGTGTGCGACGTGACCGACGAAGAACAGGTCAACGGCATGGTCGCCCAAATCGAACGGGAAGTCGGCGTCATTGATATTCTGGTGAACAACGCCGGTATCATCCGCCGCATTCCCATGCACGAGATGAGTGCGTCCGAATTTCGCAAGGTTATTGACATTGACCTGAACGGGCCGTTTATCGTGTCCAAGGCCGTCATTCCGGGAATGATGAAAAAGGGCGGTGGCAAGATCATTAACATCTGTTCGATGATGAGCGAACTGGGACGTGAGACCGTCTCGGCCTATGCAGCGGCCAAGGGCGGCCTGAAGATGCTGACCCGCAACATCGCTTCCGAATACGGCGAATACAATATCCAGTGCAACGGCATCGGACCGGGCTACATTGCCACGCCGCAAACGGCGCCGCTGCGCGAGACACAGCCCGACGGCTCCCGTCACCCGTTCGACCGGTTCATCATCGCCAAAACGCCGGCCGCACGCTGGGGAACAACCGGCGACCTCGAAGGCCCGGCCGTCTTCCTGGCTTCCGCCGCATCCGATTTCGTGAACGGGCATATCCTCTACGTCGACGGCGGTATCCTCGCCTATATAGGCAAGCAGCCGTAAACAGATTCTACCTATTACATAATATATAAAGCATACGGGATGAACAAGACAAATGAAAAAAAGACGAACTATCGCTGGATGATATGCGCGATGCTGTTTTTCGCCACCACGATAAATTATCTTGACCGGCAGGTGCTGTCACTGACATGGCCCAAGTTCATCGGGCCTGAATTTGGATGGACCAATGAGGATTACGGAAATATCACGGCCTGGTTTTCCATACTGTACGCCGTAAGTATGCTGTTTGCCGGAAAGTTCATTGACTGGATGGACACAAAGAAAGGCTTCCTGTGGGCCATCGGCATCTGGTCGGTCGGCGCGTGTCTGCATGCGTTTTGCGGCATTGCCACCTCGGGGATTCTTGCCGGCGAATGGCTGGTTGGTTTTTCCGAAGCAAAGGAGATTATCTCCCGCGTCGGAGACGGAGCTATGGTCGTCAGCGTGAGCGTCATCCTGTTTATCTCCGCGCGGTTTGTGCTGGCGCTTGGCGAAGCGGGTAACTTCCCCGCTGCCATCAAGGCTACCGCCGAATATTTCCCCAAGAAAGACCGCGCCTTCTCTACCAGTATATTTAATTCGGGCGCCACCATCGGCGCCATGATTGCGCCGGCCTGTATCCTGTACATTGCCGAGTTGTGGGGCTGGGAAGCGACATTTGTCATCATCGGTTTGCTGGGATTCATCTGGATGGGATTCTGGAATTTCATCTACCGAAAGCCCGACCGGAACCCCAAAGTGAACGAAGCCGAACTCATATACATCCGGCAGGACCGGCAGACGGACAAAACCGTCAGTCATGAAGCTACGGACAAAAAACTGTCGTTTGTCCGCTGTTTCCGGTTCAAACAGACGTGGGCCTTTGCTTTCGGCAAGTTCATGACCGACGGCGTCTGGTGGTTTTACCTTTTCTGGATGCCGAAATACCTGCAAACCGTCTTCCATCTCGAAGGCACGGCACAAGTGCTTCCCCTGACGGTGCTCTATACCATTGTAATGATCTCCATCTATGGCGGATGGCTGCCTTCGTTCTTTATCGGCAGGAAAGGCATGAACCCGTATGCCGGACGCATGCGCGCCATGCTGATCTTCGCCTTCTTCCCGCTGCTGGCGCTCTTTGCACAGCCGCTGGGCGGCTATTCCTTCTGGTTACCGGTCGTTATCATCGGTATTGCTGCGGCAGCGCATCAGGCATGGTCAGCCAATCTCTTCTCCACGGTCGGCGACATGTTCCCCAGAAGCGCCATTGCGACGGTAACGGGTATTGGAGGCATGGCGGGCGGACTGGGGTCCTTTTTTATACAGAAAGGCGCGGGCATGCTTTTCGACTATACCGGCAGGACAAACATGCGTTTTCTCGGCTTCGAAGGCGAACCTTCGGGCTACTTTATGATCTTCATCATCTGCGCTGTCGCCTATCTGATTGGGTGGGCAGTGATGAAATCGCTGGTACCGAAATACAAACTGATTAATGAAACGGATTAATGAATTAACGAACCCATGTGAAAATGAGCCTGCGAGGCAATAAACCGACTCGCGGCTCATTTGCTTATTTTTAAACTAAAATCATGCATCAATCTTTCTCTTCTCCTGCTCCTCTCTCCCGCAGGGACTTCCTCCGCCGGGCGGCCACGGGTACGGCCTTACTGACCCTGCCTGCGACCGGGGGACTGCGGGCTGCACCGGCCGGTTCTCTGCCGGAGAGCATGGAAAACGAATCCCCAACGCCGATTGACCCGGAAACGCTTCATCGCTGGAGTGCGCCGTTCCGAGGCTGGGAGTATCACCCCGATCCGGTTATTCCGGCAGACTATCCGATTCCCGGCGCGACAGATTTCCATAACTACGACATCCCGTGCATTTTCCGGCTGGAGGACCAACCGGGCGTCTGGTACATGAGTTTCGTCGGATTTAATCGGGCCGGATACAATTCGTTCGTGGCGGAGAGCGACGACCTGATTCACTGGAAAAACCCGCAGCGGGCCATGGGGTTCGGCCCGGAAGGGTCGTTTGATCATGGTGGCTGCGTCATCGGCGCCTATCTGTATCACGACTGGGACATCCGTGCGCCGCGAACGCTCCGGAAACTGGACGGCAAGTACTGGACGCTTTACGGCTGCTATCCGCGGCAGGGAGGCTATGAACTGCGACCGGGCTACGAAGGGGTGGCCGTGAGCGACGACGGTATCCACTGGCAGCGGGCGGCAGACGAACCGATTCTTTCCGTCTTTCAAAAAGACTGCAAGGCCTGGGAAAAGGACTGCATCTATCAGCCCTGGCTGGTGGAACACGAGGGGACGTACTACAACTTCTACAATGCGGCGCAGGGACCTGTAGAGCAACTGGGAGTGGCGCTTTCGAACGACCTGAAGCACTGGGTGCGCTATCCCTTCAATCCGGTACTGCGCAACCGTCCGGGCGGCTATGACGAGAAGTTCTGTTCCGACGGAAAAGTCTTCCGCGACGGCGATCACTGGACCATGTTCTACTTCGGCGTCGGGCGGGGCGGGGCAAGTATCATGGCGGCCTTCTCCCGCGACCTGCTGCACTGGACGGCCGACCCGGAACCGCTCTACCCGTTCGGCGGCCATCCGAAGGGGCTTGACCGCGAATATGCACACAAGATTTCGCTTGTCTTCAATCCTGCGGACAACACCTGGTACATGTATTATTGTGCCGTCGGCGACCGGGGACGTACCATCGGACTGCTGAAAGGCAGAGGATAAAGGCACAGTGCGTGTTCGACGCAAAAAAATATCGTGAACTTTCAGAAACTGTTTTGATTTAACATTTACCTAATTCTATTGAGCATGATCTGAATCATTGTCAGGTATATCATGGTCTGTGATGACTCAGTATCGACTTCATAATCTTTGCTGAGTCTTCTGAAGCTTTCAAACCAAAAGAAAGTTCTTTCCACAATCCATCGTTTAGGTAATACGGTAAACTTCCTCGTTTGTTCGGGTCGCAAGACAACCTCAAGTATCCATCCGAAGGCATTTTTAACCTGTTCTATAAGTTCACCTCTATATCCTCCATCAGCTATAATCTTTGACAACCGTGGAAAGCGTCCCCGAAGTTTCTTTATCACATGAAAGGCAGCTTTGCTGTCATGTATATTTGCCGCATGAATAACGACGGTCAATATCAATCCCGTCGTGTCCGTTATAACAGGCTGTTTACGCCCTTTTATTTTCTTTCCTCCATCAATTCCGCGCTCAAGCCCGCCGTTACGGGAGGTTTTAACACTGCGGCTGTCAATCAATCCTAAACCCGGACTAACCTGACGGCCGGCTTTCTTACGGGTAAAATCACGAAGCATCTCATGCAATTCTTCTATTAATCCATTCCTTTTCCATTTGCGATAA
>JAISMO010000186.1 GCA_031276675.1 Tannerella sp. | reverse complement strand
GGGGGGATCAGACCGTCTGATCCAAACTCAATTACTCCGCCAGCGTAAAGTCCAGCTGTTTTCGTTCGAGACTGGCGTGGACGACTTTGATGGAGACCGCGTCACCCAGGCGATACGTCCGCTTGCGGCGTCGGCCGGTCAGGGCATAGTTCTTTTCGTCAAATTCATAAAAATCGTCGTCCAGGTCGCGTACCGGAACCAGTCCTTCGCATTTGTTTTCATTCAGTTCCACATATAACCCCCATTCCGTTACGCCCGAAATCACGCCGTCGAAAATCTGTCCGATCCGGTCGCTCATAAATTCTACCTGCTTGTATTTGATGGAAGCGCGTTCGGCATTGGCCGCCAGCTGTTCCATTTCCGAACAGTGGATGCACGCTTCCTCATATTTTTCCTTCGGAAGGCTGGCTCCTCCGGCAAGGTAGTGTTCCAGCAGGCGGTGCACCATCATGTCGGGATAACGGCGGATGGGAGAGGTGAAATGGGAGTAGTGACCGAATGCCAGTCCGTAGTGACCGATGTTGTCGGTCGAGTAACGCGCCTTCTGCATCGAACGCACGGCCAGCGTTTCAATCAGGTTTTCCTCCGGTTTTCCCCTGGCGCTGTCCAGCATCCGATTGATGCTGCGGGTGATTTCGCTTTTGCTTCCGTCGGTTTTCAGTTTGTATCCGAAACGGCGGATGAAGGTCGCGAAATTCTCCAGTTTCTCCGGGTTGGGCGTTTCGTGAATGCGATAGACGAACGTCTTTTTTCTCCGTCTTCCGGCCGGCTTGCCCACATACTCGGCCACCGTCCGGTTGGCCAGCAGCATAAACTCCTCAATCAGCCTGTTCGCCTCCTTCGCCTCCTTGAAGTACACCCGCAGCGGTTTGCCTTCGGCGTCAATTTCAAATTTCACCTCGTAGCGGTCAAAATCAATGGCGCCGTTTTCGAAGCGCTTTTTGCGCAGCAGCTGCGCAAGACGGTTCAGCGTCAGCAGTTCGTCGCCAAGGTCGCCTTCACCGGTTTCGATCACGGCCTGCGCCTCTTCATAGGTAAACCGCCGGTTGCTGCGGATGACGGTTCGTACAATCCGCGAAGCGCATATGTCAGCCGCATCATTCAGTTCAAAGATAACGGAAAAGCACAGTTTGTCTTCGTCGGGACGCAGCGAACAAAGCTGGTTGGAGAGGCGTTCGGGCAGCATCGGGATGGTACGGTCGACCAGATAGACGGATGTGGCGCGCTCATAAGCCTCCCTGTCCAGGAGGCTGCCGGGCTTCACATAATGCGTGACGTCGGCAATGTGTATGCCCACTTCCAGGTTGCCGTCCGCCGTCCGGCGAAACGAGAGCGCGTCGTCGAAGTCTTTCGCGTCGTGCGGGTCGATGGTGAAAGTCGTTATCCTTCGGAGATCCTCGCGTCCGGCCACATCCGCCGGAGTGAGGACGCCGGAAACGGCCTCGGCCGCTTCCTCCACCTGCCGGGGATAGATGTAGGGCAGGCCATACTCTGCCAGAATCGCATGCATCTCGGCGTCGTTCCGGCCGGAAACGCCCAGGATGTCGATAACCTCGCCCAGCGGGTTTTTTGCGTTTTCAGGCCATTCAACGATGCGTACCACCGCCTTGTCATTGTTTTTCCCGCCGTTCAGCATCTCCTTCGGGATAAAAATATCGTTGGACAGCGTCTTGTCTTCGGTAATCAGAAACGCGACGCCGCGCGACAGCTGGAGCTTGCCGACAAAGGTACTCTTCCGTCTCTCCAGCACGTCGACCACTTCGGCTTCGGGCGTGGTACCCTTCCGCCGCGCAAAAAGCTGAACGCGCACCCTGTCGCCCTCCATGGCATGGCGGGAATTGCGTTCGGCCACGAAAACGGGTTCGCCGCCGTCTTCCGGCAGAAACGAGTTTTTCCCGTTGCTGCGCCGCTGAAAGGTTCCCACGGCCACGGTGCCGAGGTTGTTGTAGCGGAAGCGTCCCGGTTCCTGTTCGACAATCAGATGCTCTCCGGCCAGCAGATTCAGCACTTCCGCCACCTTCAGCCGTCCGGTCCGCACTTCCATTCCGATGAGTTTGCTGATTTGCCTGTAATTATATATCATCTTCGGCGTCTGCTGAAACAGTTTCAGGACGGTATCCGCCAGCAGTTCCTGTCCGATCGGTTTCTTCTTGCCGCCGCGTTTGGGGGGCGCAGAATCCGTTTTCCGTTTTACTTTCATAAGGGTTGGTGTTCCGTTTTATTTGGCCCCAAAAGTACAACAATTTTCAGGAAAAGCATGTACGGCAAAAGCGTCATCGTCCCCTCGCGGGACGGGGGAATCGACCCGCGACTGAAGAGGGGAGAGGATGAGCGGGAGAAACTCAAAAAAAGAAAGTCGCCACAGCGGACCGCAGGATAAAAAATGGGGCTAAAGCCCGTGCAGGCCGCCGAAACACACCGTTCCGCACGGGCTTTAGCCCCATTCTCTTTTATGGCTGTCTGTTTTATACTTCGCGCGGTACGGTTTTGTGCATGGCACGGTTCGATAAAAGTTCCCGGAGAGACCCGGCTTTACGTTCCTGTCCCCCGGACGGAATCCGGAGCAGATTCCAACCTTCCGGCT
>JAISMO010000134.1 GCA_031276675.1 Tannerella sp. | reverse complement strand
GCTCAATCTGTTGAAGAAAGACACGACTACGAAAGCAAGTTTGGTTTCCAAACGCCTCAAAGCCGCTTGGAACAAGGACTACCTCATTTCTCTGCTGAAATTTTAATGCGTCGGCCCTGCCAAGAACCGCCGTTTTTTGCACGGTTCAAAAAAAATGCCTTACTTGCGCCCCGAATCGAAAAAAAATCAGCAAGATAATAATGACTGTGTGGAAATTTTTAATAGCTTGCCGACCGCTGTCCATTGCTTAAAACAAACAGTTACAACATGAAAATAAAAGACATTCTAATCGAAATAGAACGCCTCGCCCCCCTGTCTTTGCAGGAAAGTTTCGATAATGCAGGCGTACAGGTCGGAGACGTGGAACGGGAAGCCACCGGTGTGCTGATTTGCCTGGACGTGACAGAGGCCGTTGTTGATGAAGCTTTAGAGAAGAGGTGCAACTTGATTGTCTCTCATCATCCGCTGGTGTTCAAGCCCTTCAAATCGCTTACCGGTCGAACGTATGTCGAACGCTGCCTGATAAAAGCCTGCCAGCATGACCTCGCGATTTATGCCGCCCATACCAATCTCGACAATGCGTACGGAGGCGTCAACTATCGCCTGGCCGAGCTGGTTGGGCTTCAGCAGGCACGTCCGCTCAGCCCGCAGAAAAATGCGTTGCTGAAACTGTCCGTATTTGTGCCCGAAGCCCATGCTGAAACCCTTCGTAATGCCTTGTTCGACGCCGGCGCCGGACATACAGGCAAATACGATTCATGCAGTTTCAATTTAACGGGCGAAGGGACTTTCCGTGCCGGCGAAGACGCCCGCCCGTTCTGCGGTGAGATCGGGCAACTGCATCGTGAAAAGGAAATACGCATCGAAACCGTTCTGCCGGTATTCCGCAAGAGCGCCGTTACTCGCGCGTTGCTTTCCGTCCATCCTTATGAGGAGCCGGCGTTCGACTTTTACCCGCTGAGCAATACATGGAATACGGTCGGGTCGGGCATTATCGGCGAACTGTCCGAAAACGAGGATGTATGCAATTTCCTGGCGCGTATCCAAACGCTTTTCAAGGCGGACGGTCTCAAATATTCGGCCTTTTCCGGAAAGTACGTCCGGAGGATAGCCGTGTGTGGCGGCAGCGGCGCCTTCCTGCTTCCGGATGCGATTGCAGCGGGCGCCGATGCGTTCATTACCGGAGAGGCAAAATACAACGATTTCTATGATGTGGAAGACCGGATGCTGCTGGTCGTTGCCGGTCATTACGAGACGGAAATATGTACAAAAGATATTTTCTTGGATGTCATATCGGAAAAATTCCCTACCTTTGCCGTGCAAATTTCAAATACAAATTCAAACCCAGTTAAATACTTATAAGAAAATGGCCAAAAAAAAAGAGGTTGCAGAAAAAGAATTTACAGTTGAAGAACGGCTGCGTTCGTTATATCAACTTCAGTTGATTATGTCGGAGATTGATAAAATCAAGATACTCCGGGGTGAATTGCCACTGGAGGTGCAGGACCTGGAAGATGAAATTGCCGGTTTGGGAACACGTCTTCAAAATTATCAGGCGGAAATCGAAGAAAACAAAAAGGCCGTACATTTACAGAAAAACAAGATTCTCGAATCAACAAATCTGATTGAAAAATATAAAGTACAGTTGGAAAATGTGCGGAATAACCGGGAATTTGACAACTTGTCAAAAGAAATTGAATTTCAGGGACTTGAAGTGGAATTTGCGGAAAAGAAAATCAAGGAATTCAGCGTAGCCATTGATGCCAAGAAAGATGAAATCAAGCAATGTAAAGTATTGATGGAAGGGAGAAAAGGTGATTTGGAACAAAAGAAAAGCGAGTTGAATGAAATCATTTCCGAAACGCGGCAGGAGGAAGACAAACTGCGTGACAAGGCAAAGAAACTGGAGGAAACGATTGACCCCCGCTTGCTGACGGCTTTCAAACGGATTCGCAAGGGCGCCCATAACGGCTTGGCCGTCGTGGATATTCAGCGTGATGCATGCAGCGGCTGTTTCAACAAGATTCCACCTCAGAAGCAAATGGATATTAAATTAAGAAAGAAAATCATCGTCTGTGAATATTGCGGACGTATTATGATTGATCCCGAACTGACTCAAAAATAGGGAATAACAGTAATCGCTATCCGTTGTGCCAGGCGAAAATGCAAATCCCGAATTTTGTATTCCTGTTTTTTTATGATTTCCTCTGTTCACGCATACATCGTAAAACACCGGCTGCTTCAATCTGATGACAAGGTGATTGTCGGTGTAAGCGGCGGCGCAGACTCCATCGCACTGCTGCATGTGTTAACGCATGCGGGTTATGCTTGCATTGTTGCCCATTGCAATTTTCATTTGCGTGGCGCCGAATCCGACCGCGATGAACAGTTTGTTGCACAGGTTGCGGCTTCCCTGCATCTGCCTTTTTGTAAAACAGATTTTGATACGGCCGGATATGCCGGACGGAAACGTATTTCCGTCGAAATGGCAGCCCGGGAATTACGTTATCAGTGGTTTGAAGAATTGCGAAACACGCTTCAGGCGCAGGCTATTGCCGTGGCGCATCACCGGGACGACAGCATTGAAACGGTACTGCTCAACCTGATTCGAGGTACAGGTATCCGCGGATTGTGCGGCATCCGGCCAAAAAACGGTTACCTGATTCGCCCTTTCCTCTCGCTGAACCGCCGGGAAATCCTGCAATGGCTCTCCCGGCAGCAACTGGCTTATCAAACCGACAGCAGCAATCTGTCGGATGAGTATACGCGGAATTTTATTCGCCGGCGTCTCCTGCCGGTGATGGAAGAACTGAATCCTTCGGTCAGGGAAGCTATCACGCGAACAGCCCGACACCTTTCCGGCATTGAATCGCTTTACACGGACTGGATTGAAAAGGAACGCGAACGCATCATGCCTGACGCGGAACGCATTGACATTCATAAATTAATGCAGTCTCCCGCGCCTCAGACCATTTTATATGAACTTATTCATTCCTGTGGATTCACGCGGACGCTTTCCGAATCTGTTTTCGAATCGCTTCAGGGTGATCCGGGAAAAATCTTTTATGCGCCTGACGCTCCCTTCCGGATTGTTAAGGACCGTGATTTCCTTTTGCTTGCTTCCTGTCCGGCAAAAGAGGAACACACCTATGCGATTGGTGAAGAAGATTCGTTAACACAGCCCGTCAGATTAAGTACGCAAAAAAAAGCGGTCAATGCCCGTTTTAAAATAGAAAAAAAAACTTCCGTCGCCTCGTTTGATTTCAATAAACTCAAATTTCCTTTGACGCTGCGTGCCTGGCAGAAAGGCGACTGGTTTATTCCGTTCGGAATGAGCGGGCGTAAAAAACTGAGCGACTACTTCACCGACCGCAAGTTCAGTCTTGTCCGGAAAGAACGGATATGGGTGCTTTGCAGCGGGAAAGACATCATCTGGGTTGTCGGCGAACGCATGGATAACCGTTACAGAATTGGGCCGGCCACGAAATTTGCACTGGTCGTGAATTTTTTCGGCGATAATTTTTCGTAATCTCAAAAAGATATGTACTTTTGTCGCGTCTTTCTCTGCGAAACCCAACGAATATATTCGGTAACGCAGAAACATAATCCTGTTACACAATTAATTGTAATTTATTATTAACAAAGCAAGTGCAACGAAAAGTGTTGTTTAAAAAACCTTTTCAATGAGTAGTTGCCATTTATAAAGCAAAATGCAAAAATACAACATTCTAGAACTTAACAGCAAGCTGCTTCCCGAATTGCAGGTGATTGCGGAAGGCTTGGGTATTAAAAAGGTCAAATCGCTGGAAAAGCAGGATTTGGTTTACAGAATTCTTGACGAACAGGCCATCTCGCTGGCCGGTCTCCAGATTGAAAAGGAGAAGGAAAAGGAAGTTCGCAAACAGGAAAAACAAAGCCAGAGCCAGAGCCAAAGAGGACGTAAACCCAGGAAAACAGAAGCTGTGAAAGAAGGCGAGTCCATACAGAAAGAAACTACAACACCGGCGCAACCGCCACGCAGACCGGGTCGCCCTCCAAAAAATCAAACAGCCGCTGTAGCATCAGCCGCCGTTACCGCACCGGTTGCAACCGAAACTGTCGCCGTCGAAAAAGCCGTTCGCAGATCGCCGGGACGTCAACCGTCCAAAGTTGTTCAGGAAACGCCGCAGCCGGGAGAACCCGTTGCTGCAACGCCAACGCCGACTGTTCAACCGGAAACGCCGCAACCGGTTGAAATAGCAGAACAAATTCCCGCCGCGGTGGAACAAGTTTCCGTACTGCCGCCCGCGACACCGGTCGAGCCGGTTGTTCAAGCAGAAGAAAGCACTCCTGTCGAAGAAAGTTCTTCCGAAAAAACGATTGTAACGGAAATCCTTCCGACAACCCAGCAAAAACCGGGTCGCATCATTTTTAAACATGCAAGCGACACCAATTCCGTACTGGATCAGGTGCTTCCCGTGCAGCCCACTCTGCCGCAACGACCCGAAAAGCAGGACAAACAGGCCGGTGGCGAATCCGCCGCGAACGGTCCGCAGTACCGTCCGCAGCCGGTATATAACAGCAAGCAACGCAACGGCAAAGCACAGGAAAAATCGTACGATTTCGACGGGATTCTGACCGGATGCGGCGTCCTCGAAATTATTCAGGATGGATACGGATTCCTCCGCTCGTCCGATTACAACTACCTGACTTCTCCTGACGATATCTACGTTTCGCAGTCGCAGATCAAACTGTTCGGACTCAAGACCGGCGATGTGGTTGAAGGCGCCATCCGTCCCCCAAAGGACGGTGAAAAGTATTTCCCGCTGGTAAAAATCGACCGGATCAACGGACGTACACCCGAAGAAGTGCGCGACCGCGTACCTTTCGACCACCTGACGCCGCTTTTTCCGGAAGAAAAATTCATGTTGACGGCGCAACGTTCTCCCAAAGTCCATGACCATATTGCCGTGCGTGTAGTTGATTTATTTTCGCCTATCGGCAAGGGACAGCGTGGCTTGATCGTGGCACAGCCCAAAACGGGTAAAACAATGCTGTTGAAAGATATAGCCAATGCTATTGCTACGAATCATCCGGAAGTATACATGATTGTGCTTCTGATAGACGAACGTCCGGAGGAAGTGACCGACATGGCGCGCAGCGTGGAAGCGGAAGTGATTGCTTCCACATTCGACGAACCGGCCGAACGGCATGTGAAAATAGCCGATATTGTATTGAACAAGGCCAAACGCATGGTTGAATGTGGACACGACGTGGTGATTCTGCTGGACTCCATTACCCGCCTGGCGCGCGCATACAACACCGTGCAGCCGGCTTCCGGCAAAGTGCTTTCCGGCGGCGTGGACGCCAATGCGCTGCAAAAACCGAAACGTTTCTTTGGCGCCGCCCGTAATATCGAAAACGGGGGAAGCCTGACGATTCTGGCCACGGCGTTGACCGATACCGGTTCCAAGATGGACGATGTGATTTTCGAAGAATTTAAGGGAACAGGCAATATGGAATTGCAGTTAGACCGCAAGCTGTCGAACAAGCGCATCTATCCGGCGGTCGATATTGTTGCATCCAGCACGCGTCGCGACGATCTGTTGCAGAATGAGGCGACACTGAATCGCATGTGGATTCTGCGGAAATACCTGTCCGACATGAACTCCCTCGAAGCCATGGAGTTTGTGAAGAAACAGATGGAACATACCGTTGACAACATGGAACTGCTGGTATCCATGAACGGATAAGACCGCCGCTCAAGCCTGCGGCATACTCTTAACCGGCGTCGGGATGTTCAATCCCGGCGCCGGTTTTTTTTGGCGCCCTTTCTGTTGCGATAAGACCTTACCGGTTCACTCTCCATTCTCCACCTGAAAAAAAAATTCGTCCGTTTTTTTGTCCGCTTCAAAAAAAATAGCTTACTTGCGCTCCGAATCAAAAAAAACGCCAAATCAATGAAATCATCCGTGTGGCAAAGGCTGAAACGCATCCTGTTCTTCTTCCTGCACCTTTCCGGTGCAGCCGTTCTGCCGCGCTCCTCCAATCCCAAACAAATGTATATGGATGTTAACATGGGGGGGGGGGTAAATCCCTTGTTTCCAATCTTTTAAAATTCACTTTTAACACATACAACTTTTCGGTCGGGAAACGCCGCCGCCTGCCGCTGCGCCGTCGGGGGCGTTTCCTGTTTGCACAGTCGTGGCCGTTGCCCCGACGTGGCCGCAGCCGTCGTCCCCGGCCGGCTGCGGAAG
>JAISMO010000133.1 GCA_031276675.1 Tannerella sp. | reverse complement strand
GCTCAATCTGTTGAAGAAAGACACGACTACGAAAGCAAGTTTGGTTTCCAAACGCCTCAAAGCCGCTTGGAACAAGGACTACCTCATTTCTCTGCTGAAATTTTAATGCGTCGGCCCTGGGGGAAGAGCGCAGTATTTCTTTTTCTTTGAAACAACAGATATCAGTTTATACTTACAATCCGTCTCGGAGCGCGGCGCGTGGTGGCGGCGATGGCGAGCGTCTTGCGGGAATTGCCTCTTATTTCCGCTTCCGTGATGCTTTCCCGCCTGTAATGTAACAGGTTAAACTGTCGGCGGCGCCGACCTGTCGCTTCATAACCCGGTGAAGCGACAGTAATAAAAGTCCGCACGATTCGGGCAAACGGAAAATTCAGGCTATTTCTTTTTTTGAGGTGCTATTACAAGTCTCGCAGGTACTTATCGGCAGCCGGTGAGTTTGCCGAACTTGTATGTATGAGGATCACGAACAGCACCTCAAAAAAAGAAACAGTCTTTTTCGTCATATACCTGATTTTAGCCGAAGTGTGCGTATCTTTGCCGCCTGAATCAGAATTGAAACAATCATGCTGACATTAAAAGTTATTACGGAAAATCAGAACGGGGTCATCCGTCAACTGGCAAAGAAACACTTTGACGCCAAAGAAATTACCGACAGAATCATTGCCCTGGATGCCGTCAGGCGTGCCTCGCAGTCTGCGCTGGATGCCGGCCTGACGGAGATAAACCGCCTGTCGAAAACCATCGGCGGGCTGATGAAGGAAGGCAAACCGGCGGAGGCCGGAAATGCCAGGCTCCGGGTGGCCGAACTGAAAGAAAAAAACAGGGCGCTGGAAACGGCCAAAGCCGGCGCTGAAACGGAGTTGCGGGAATGTCTGGCGCTCATCCCCAACTTGCCGCATGAATCCGTGCCCGAAGGAAAAGGCGCCGGAGACAACGTCTGCGAAAGGACGGGCGGCGTGGTGCCGGAACTGCCGGACGACGCATTACCGCACTGGGATTTGGCAAGGAAATATGGCCTGATAGACTTTGAGTCGGGCGTAAAGATCACGGGCGCCGGTTTTCCCGTTTACAGGGGATACGGAGCGCGACTGCAACGCGCACTGATCAATTTTTTTCTGGATCAGGCCGTCGAGGCTGGATATGCGGAAGTGGAACCGCCCTACCTTGTCAATGCCGATTCCGCATACGGAACGGGACAGCTGCCGGACAAGGAAGGGCAAATGTATCATGTCGGGCCGGACGGTCTCTATCTGATCCCCACGGCGGAGGTGCCGGTCACCAATCTGTATCGCGACGTGATCCTGGATGAATCGGAATTGCCGGTCAGGCATACGGCCTATTCGGCCTGTTTCCGCCGGGAGGCCGGCTCGTACGGAAAGGAAGTCCGCGGGCTGAACCGGCTGCATCAGTTCAACAAAGTGGAAATCGTATGCATCGACAAACCGGAACATTCCTATCAAACCTTACAGGAAATGGTCGACTATGTCCAGTCGCTGGTCGAAAAGCTGGAACTGCCCTGGCGCATGTTGCGCCTGTGCGGTGGAGACATCAGTTTCACTTCGGCGCTCACCTTTGATTTTGAAGTCTTCGCGGCGGCGCAGCAACGGTGGCTGGAGGTCAGTTCGGTATCCAATTTCGAAAGTTATCAGGCAAACCGGCTCAAATGCCGTTACCGGGATGAACATAAGAAAACGCAACTCTGCCATACGCTGAATGGAAGCGCACTGGCGCTGCCCCGCATCGTGGCGGCGCTGCTGGAAAACAACCAGACGGCGGACGCCATCCGCATACCCGGCGCTCTGGTACCCTATACCGGTTTTGAACGGATTGAATGGCTCCGACGGATCACTCCCAATGACACATCTTTAAAATCATAACAAATGACACTGATAAAGTCTGTTTCAGGAATCCGCGGCACGATCGGCGGCCGGCCGGAAGAAGGATTGAATCCGCTGACCGCCGTGAAGTTTACGGCCGGTTATGCCGCCTTCATCCGCAGCCATTCATCCGCCTCGGCGCTTCGCCGGATCGTCGTCGGGCGCGACGCACGCCTGTCGGGCGAAATGGTGAAGGCTGTGGTGACGGGGACGCTTACCGGCATGGGCTTCGACGTGGTAGACATCGGCATGGCGACCACGCCGACCACGGAACTGGCCGTGGTGACGGAACGCGCCGCCGGCGGAATCATCCTCACGGCCAGTCATAACCCCGGGCAGTGGAATGCGCTCAAACTGCTCAATGAACGCGGTGAATTTCTGAACGCGGAAGAAGGACAGGAAGTCCTGTCGCTGGCTGAAGCGGAAGATTTCACATTTGCCGGGATCAACTCCCTGGGCCGGGTGATTGTGGACGGCCGCTACGGAGAGCGTCACATCGAAAGCATACTGAAACTGGAACGGGTGGACGCGAAGGCGATCCGGGCCGCCCGTTTCCGCGTGGCCATTGACTGTGTCAACTCGGTTGGAGGCACGGTATTGCCCGATTTGCTGTATGCGCTGGGCGTAAAGGATGTGTTCAGGCTGTACTGCAATCCGCACGGGCGTTTCCCGCACAATCCCGAACCGCTGCCGGAACACCTGACCAAACTTGCTGACCTGATGACGCAGGGCTGGGCCGATGTCGGTTTTGCCGTCGACCCCGATGTGGACCGTCTGGCGATTGTCTGTGAAAACGGGCAAATGTTCGGAGAAGAATATACGCTGGTTGCCGTCAGCGACTACATCCTCAGTCACACGCCCGGTGCGGCGGTAAGCAATCTCAGTTCGAGCCGCGCCCTGCGCGACGTGACCCGGCGTCATGGCTGTTCCTGTTATGCCTCGGCGGTAGGCGAGGTTCATGTAGTCGCCAAAATGAAGGAAACCGGCGCCGTAATTGGCGGCGAAGGCAATGGCGGCGTCATTTATCCGGCCAGTCACTATGGCCGCGATGCACTGGTCGGCATCGCCCTGTTTCTGACTCATCTGGCCAAAAAGAAGATGACCGTCAGCGAACTGCGTGCCTCCTATCCGTCCTATTTCATGTCGAAACAGAAAGTTGAACTCACACCGGAAACCGATGTGGACAGGATGCTGGAGAAAGTAAAAACGAAGTTTGCCGGACATGAAATAACGGACCTGGACGGCGTCAGAATTGATTTTCCCGACAGGTGGGTACATCTGCGCAAAAGCAACACCGAACCGATTATCCGTATTTATTCCGAAGCGCCGACACAAGTCGAGGCCGACGCGCTGGGAGCCGAACTCATTCAAACCATCCTGACTTTCGGAAAAAACACGGCTTCCTCATGAAGGACGAACTGCATACCTCCTTTCCCCCGTGGGGGAGAGGCCTGTATCCGAACAGCTCATGCGCAGGCTAAAAGTCACCGAGCTGCACCGCCTGACGCCGGAAGAGTACCGGGAAAGCCCGAAAACGCCGCTGGTCGTCCTGCTTGACCGGGTGCGGAGCCTGCACAATGTCGGTTCGCTGTTCCGCACGGCCGACGCCTTCCGCGTGAAAGCGATATACCTCTGCGGGATTACCGCCACTCCGCCCCATCCCGAAATTCATAAAACGGCACTGGGAGCCGAAGACGCGGTAGCATGGCACGCCTGTTCCGACACGCTGGAAGCGGTGCGGAGGCTCAAGGAAGAAGAATATGTATTATGTGCCGTCGAGCAGGCCGAAGGAAGTATTGCGCTGGACAAACTGGCACTGGACAGAAACCGGAAATACGCGCTGGTACTGGGACATGAAATGAAAGGCGTGCAGCAGGCGGTGATCGACCGGTGCGACTGTTGCATTGAAATCCCGCAGATCGGCACGAAACATTCGCTGAATGTGGCGGTAGCCGGCGGTATGGCGATCTGGGAGTTTTTCAAACAGTTGCGGTAAGTCAAAGCTGTCCGTGCTCGACAAGCACCACCACACGTTCGGTCCAGGCATCTTTGCCCGCCGGATCGTATTCACTCTTCAAACTGGCGCCGAACATGCCGGCAAACAGGTTCCAGAATCCGGCGCGGAACGGTCCCAGATAGGCAGCTACCAGATGGTAGCTTGTTTGATTGCATTCGCGGTCGACAAGTTTAATCAGCAGTTTTCCCTGAGACAGCGTCAGTTTCTTCAGTTCCGGTTTGTATTTCCCGAACAGTTCCTTCTCCATCCTTTTCAGATGAGCCTCCCGCGCCCTGTCGTCCGGGAGGGTCTGGATGTATTCATACGTCTCGATCAGCGTGGCATATACCAGTTTGGCATAAGGCAGCGTCTTTTTCACGTCGCGCACCAGTTTGTTGTATTGCCGGCGTTCCCTTTCGTTCCTGAACTTGAGTTCGGGAAAAACGACGACCGTCGGCAACTGAACCACTGCAACCGTATCGCTGCCCTCTACCTGAGCGGCCAGGTAACCTTCGGGTACCTGCATCCGGACGACAGGTTTCGCGGGCGACTGCGCAAGCCCGCTCATACCCGTTGCCCAAAGGCAAACCACCCCTGCCATTATGACGCGGAACAGATGCATGATTACTTCTTTACCGTTTTCATCGACCTGATTCTGACATCCTTCAAGGGACGGTTATGCTCGTCGACAGAGACAAACTGAATCCTGTCCACCACTTTCATTCCCTTGATCACTTCTCCAAAAACGGTATAGGCGCCATCCAGATGCGGCGCACCTCCGTCTATCATGTATGCCTGACGCTGTTCGGGGGTGAATTTGCTGCCCTTTTCCTTTTCCATTTTGTCCAGTTCATGTTCCGTAAAGTGCTTGCCGGTGACAATGTAGAACTGGGTGGCGGAAGACGCCCGTTCCGGGTTCACCTCGTCGCCCGTTCGTGCGGCACAGAGCTGTCCGCGTCTGTGGAAATATTTTGGAAAGACAATCTCGGCCGCAACCGTATCATCCGAATCCCCATCGCCCGGTTTCTCGCCGGCCGCCGCCTCCTTCAACTTTTTGTCGCCCCCCTGGATCATGAACTGCTTGATGACCCGGTGGAAAAGCAGTCCGTCGTATTGACGCCCGTTCACCTGCCTGATGAAATTGTCCCGGTGCAGGGGCGTATCGTTATACAGTTTCACCTTGATTTTGCCCATGTCGGTATCAATCAGCACAACCGGTTCCTGTTCCTGTGCAAACACATTCCCCGCGCACAGGCAGAAGAGGCACGCAAGCGCCGTCACTGTCATTCCTTTCATCACAACCTCCTTTTCAATCCTTGTTTTTTGAATCTTTAAATCAGAATAATTTTTCGGGATATTCCCCGGCGTCAATCAGCGCCCGGATTTTGTCGACCACGCTTTGGCGGTCGGCGGCATACGTGACGCCGAACCATTTCGAAGCCGTATCCAGCACTTTCACGCGGGCGATTTTTTTCGTCACCAGTTCATTCACCATAAGCGGAATAAAGTATTCGCTTTTCGGGTTTCCCGCACGGGTACGCAGAAATTCCCTGAAACAGGCTTCGGAATAAGCAAAATAATCCGGCGTGAAACCCCACATGTTCATGGACACCGGCCTGTTTTCTTCCAGCACAACCTCTTCGCCATGCTCATCTGTAAACCGGATTTTTCCGTCAATCCGTTCGATGGCCGTCCGTTCGACGACCGACGTCAGATAGCCCTCGCTGTCGGTCTCACAGATGCCTCGCGCCACCGATCCGCTTTCGCTCAGCGTATTACCGATGTGAAAACCGACCATGTAATACTCGTTCCGTTTGCCCGCAAGCGATTTCAGCGCCTCACCCAGCACGGCGTAGCTGTCGCGACCATAGAAATCGTCCGCATTGATCACGGCAAACGGCTCTCTGATCACCTCCCTGCCCATCAGCACCGCATGATTTGTTCCCCACGGTCTGGTGCGTTCCGGAGGGCATGTAAATCCATCGGGCACTTTATCCGTCGACTGGAATACGACTTCTGTGGGGATATGATCTTTGTACCTGCTCAGAATTTTTGCCTCGAAGTCCGCTTCAAAATCTTTCCGGATGACAAAAACAACCTTGCCGAATCCGCTCCGGACGGCATCATAAATGGAATAGTCCATAATCGTTTCGCCCGAAGGCCCCAGACCGTCTAACTGTTTCAGTCCGCCGTAGCGGCTTCCCATACCCGCCGCCAATACTAATAATGTAGGTTTCATTTATTATAACAATTTATTATTGATCGGATTTCATGCATATCAATCACAGATTATCCAACAGCCAAAGCGTCGAACAACGGACGCATACCTGCTAACCATCTTCCTTTCATTTTTTTCGCAGCAAAATCACAGTTTCCTTCACCTTCTGTTGTTTTACCCTGCAAAGATACTTTTTTTCTTCCCGGAAACGTCTGTTCGCCGGTAAAATCTTCCGGCACGATACTCCCGTTTCACGCTCCGGACCGACGAATCGGGAACCTGTACCGTTCAATGTGTCAAATGCATACGGATGTGCCGTGCCAGTTGATCCGGTGCGGCTGTACCGGCCGGCACAGTCGTTCGGGAAGCCAATCCCCCCGACGGGAAACGGAATTTCCCCAACAGGAAAAGTAAATTCCCCATGGGGAATCGATAATTCCCCAACAGGAATTTGGAATTCCCCATGAGGAATCGGTAATTTCTCAACGGGAATCGGTAATTCCCTATGGGGAATTGAGCATTCCCCATAGGGAAAAGTGAATTCCCGTTGGGGAATCGGGAATTTCCAAAGAGCAAAACGGGAAGTCCGGATGTCTTTTCAGAATGTTTCGATGGGGACGACCTCCCCAAACCGTCCCCGTTCCTGCCGGAGACCGTTGAATTTTTGAATCTTTAAATTTTTGAATCCCGATTAAAAAAATCCATGCAACCGTTGCACAACCCGAAAAAAAAGGTTTACTTTTGCAGCAAATAAAGAAACTTGCATCTATGTTTACATACGCAACATATATCGATACTGCGGGTCGCTCTTTCTTCAGGACGGACGCTTGCCGACAGATCATGCCACCCGGACGCTTTCGGCGCTTCCCCGACGGGATGCATCCGGAAGAACCGGCGTCCGGAAATGGCCCCGTAGCCCCTTCCGGAACCTTTGCAAATAACAGGTATTAATTTTTAAACAGAGACTCGTCATGAAAAGACAGATTATCAGTGTACGTTTTGAAAATCTGCGCAACGAAGCGCATGTGGAACTGAACGAAACAGTCATTACCACGATAGACAGGTACAACCCCGTACAGGTCGGCATCGAAATCATGTATGCCGGTTACAGGCAACTTGTGGCCACGGAAGTATCGCTTCTCGACATGATGCGCAAAAACGAATACACACTCGAAATTCATGCGCAGGACCGTGTTCGCGACAGTATTTTCCGCGGACTGTCCGACGCCGTCAAGTCCGGGCTTAACCACTTTGATGACGGAAAATGCGAGGCGGCCGGGACTCTGTCCGCCATCTTCGACCACTATGCAAACATCGACACCCGGACGTTTGATGAAGAAACGGCCGCCATGGATGACCTCCTGCGCGAACTGGCTTCCGACGAGGCCTCCGCCTGTGTCCTGACGCTCGCGGTGAAGGATTGGACGGAACAGTTGGCGCTGGAAAACAGGAAGTTCAAGGAACTGATGCAGGCACGCTACGGCGAAACGGCACAACGGCCGTTGCTGCGGGTGCACGCGGTCCGTGCCGATGTGGACCGAACCTTGCACACGATCCTCAACTACCTTGATGTGGTGACGACGGTTCACGGCCCCGCTGTCTGTGAACTGCTTGTCAACGAACTCAACACCGTCTTTGAACGCTACCGGCACATCCTGACGCAACAGACCGGTGTACGGAAGAAAAACCATTCGCATGAGGCATTGAAAAGGGAGCATGAAGCATGAAGATGCTGCCGGGGGATTGCGGAAGCGAATATCTATGCGGAAAGGCTACATATGAACCTCTTTTGAGTACGAAAAAATCGTCATGGCAAGGAACAAATTACGGAAGTTTGAAGAGATGAACCGTTATCCCAATGTGTTTCAATATCCTTTGGGGATGTTGCACGAAAAAGGGTTTGAGCTGAAAGGCCGCTGGAGGGAAATGTATTTCGGAAATCCGGCCCCCGTGGTGCTCGAACTGGGATGCGGCAAAGGCGAGTATACCGTCGGGCAGGGCAGACTCTTCCCCGGGAAAAACTTTATCGGCGTGGACATCAAGGGTGCGCGGATGTGGTCCGGCGCGAAACAGGCGCTGGAAGAACGGCTGCCCAATGTCGCATTCCTGCGTACCCGCATCGAACTCCTCCCCCATTTCTTTGCTCCGGGTGAGGTATCCGAAATCTGGATCACGTTTCCCGATCCCCAGATGAAGAAAACAAACAGGCGGATGACCTCTGCACGTTTTCTGCGGATGTACGGCGAGTTGCTGGGCGATGGGGGTGTAATTCATCTGAAGACCGACAGCCCGTTCATGTATGCCTATACCCGCGAAATGATTCGAATCAACCGTCTGCCGGTGCGGGTTGATACGGCAGATTTGTACCGCAGCCGGGAGGCGGAGGGGATGCCGGCAATCCGGACGTTTTACGAACAGCAGTGGCTGTCTCGCGGAATGAGCATCAAATACCTCTGTTTTGTCTGCGAGCCGCGGGAAGAATACCTCGAACCGGACATCGTTCCCGAACCGGATGCCTACCGCAGCTTCGGCCGGGATCGGCGTTCCCACCGGATAGACTGAACAAATCTTTCTGCTGATTTTGAGAAAACAGATTCTGCGCTGGAATCGGAAGACAGTTAAATAAGCATAAATATTGCTTCGCCGAGTATCATCTGTTTGCGTAATATATATATTTGCTGCCTGAAATTAATCAAATGAAAACAACAGATCAAAACAACAGCATACTCAGTCGGTCGGTCGGGTATATTCGGTCAACCTGCGGATTTTTACACAACCCTCTGCAGGAGACGAATCACGACCTGCGTGTCATGCGTTTGCTCCGCCGAGCGGAGGGTCGCTCCATATGGCTGTCTGTTTCTCAAATATCTCCGGACGTGATGAAGGCTCCCTGTCGCAACAGTACAGGTGAAGACGCCCAAATAATTATTTTCATATCATTAGCAATAATTAACGGTGGGGGGGGGGGGGTAAATCCATCTCTAATCCAGATAAATACGGGTTTATTACCGAAATATTTCCTGTTTTTATTAAAGCGTCACTGCACACCTGCAAGGTGTACGGTGAGGCTTTTTGATGGCACGGTACAAAATCCGTCGTGTTTGATGCCATTCGCGTTCAGCCTGAAAAACAAAGCAATCAGAGAATATATTCATGAAAGGAAGTATGCATTTAAAAACAGGGACAGCCATGAAAAGTCTGCCTGTTATACACATAAAACCGTAACGTACAGTTTATTTTACGGTCTGACCGATTCAACAAAAAGTATAACCTTTATTAATTAATTGTGTTTATGGAGAATAAATTTATGACCCGATTCAGGAAAGCGAAAAGATGCAGTCTTTTCAAATCAACTGCTGTATTCCTGATGATTATCGGTATTGGATTCTATGCTCAGGCGGAGGAACAGTATCCGGAAAAGACCGTCACAGGGCGGGTGACCGACAGTCAGGGCGAAGCGCTTGTCGGCGTTTCGATTCAGATCAGGGGCACTACCAGCGGAACGATCACGGACGTGAACGGTAATTTCAGGATGAATCATCTGTCTGATGATGCAGTGCTGGTTTTTTCGTATGTCGGATATGCGTCACAGGAAATCCCGGTGAAAGGGAAAAACACGCTGGATGTGATCCTGAAGGACGAAACGCTGGGCCTGGAGGAAATCGTAGTCGTTGCCTACGGGACGCAAAAGAAAGTTTCGGTCACGGGCGCAGTGGCGTCCGTTCAGACCAGGGAATTGAAACAAAGCGCCTCCGCCAATCTGTCAACGGCTTTGGCGGGACGGCTGCCCGGCCTGACGGCTTTGCAAACTTCGGGACAGCCCGGCAATGATGTGGTCAACCTGTATTTGCGCGGTGTTGGTACGACGAATGGCGCCAACCCGCTGATTTTGATAGACGGTGTACCGCGCGACAACATCCAGACGCTGGATCCGAACGAAATTGCATCCATCTCTATCCTGAAAGACGCTTCGGCAACCGCCGTGTTCGGAGTGCGCGGGGCCAACGGCGTCATCCTGATTACCACACGCCGCGGAGAAACGGGAAAAGCCGAGCTGAGCGTTTCTGCCGACTACAGCGGACAGCGGTTTACGGTCACTCCTTCCCGTCTTCATTCCTGGGATTTTGCGGAAATGGAGAACCAGGCGTTCCGCAACGACGGAATCGCCGAGGAGAATATGCCCTTTACGCCCTATATGATCGAGATGTACAAAAGCGGCCGGGACCCCGTATTCTATCCGGACCGGTATGCTTTCGGGGAGTTTTATGAAAAGTATGCACCGCAGACACGCATCAATGCAAACATGAACGGCGGCACGGAAGACCTGAAGTATTTCCTGAACGTGGGCTATATCGGGCAGGGGAGCAATTTCAAGACGGAGCCGAAATCATTCCTGAACTACGACCCCTCCTTCGGCATGAACCGTTACAATTTTCGGGGGAACGTGGATTATGCCATTGCCGGGAATCTGAAACTGTCGTTGAATCTGGCCTCTTATCTGGAAAAAATGAACAGCCCGGCAACCGAACTGTATAGCGGGGATTTGATGTGGCTGATCAGCGACATGCTTCACATGGTGATGGATATGCGTCCTACGGATGTGGGGCCGGTGACCGTTGAAGGATACGGCGTTCCGGCCGGTGAAGTGATTGCCCAGACCGGCCAGGACCGGGGTATCTACGGAGACATTAACCGGCGCGGCTACCGGCAGGAAACCAATACGATGCTCAATTCGTCGCTGGCGCTGGACTGGGGACTTGATTTCATTACGAAGGGATTAAGTACCAAATTCATGCTGTCGTACGATTCCAAAGCCCGTACCATACTGGAAGGCCGTCGGCAACACGACAGTTACAGTTTCAGCACCGGCCGGTCGGCTAATGAAATGAGTTCGTACAATACCATCCGTACCAACACGGATGACGCGATTCGCCTGTCCAAGGCGATGAATTCCTATTATTACATCAATTTGCAGTATTCCCTGAACTACGCGCGCCGGTTTGGCCTTCACGACCTCACCGGCATGTTTCTGCTGCAGCGCGACAACTGGGAAAACAGCGACTATACAGCCGACTTGCCCTACAACATGCTTGGTTTTTCCGGCCGTGTTACTTACGGGTATGACAACCGCTATCTGGCCGAAGTAAATGTCGGATATAACGGCTCCGAACAGTTCGCACCCGAAAACCGTTTCGGATTCTTCCCCGCCTTTTCGGCCGGATGGGTAGTCGGCAACGAAGCCTTTTTGCGAGACAGTGAAATCCTTACGAACCTGAAACTCCGCGCTTCGTACGGAAAGGTCGGTAACGACAAACTGGACAAGACACGTTTTCTCTATCTCAGTTCCATTACCGAAAACAATGGCGGATGGGTTTCTTCCCTGGGATACGGGAGATACGTTTCGCAGGGTAAAATGGGAAATGACAAGCTGAGCTGGGAAGTCGCCGAAAAGCAAAACTACGGCGTAGACCTCCAGCTGTTGAACAGTCTTTCGCTGAGCGTGGACGTGTTCAATGAAAACCGCGAGGGGATTCTGATCAGCCGCGGCACGGTGCCCGAACTGCAGGGCGTGGCCCTGGGAAATCTTCCCAAGGTAAACATGGGAATCGTGAAAAACAGGGGATACGAAATAGAACTTTCGTACATGAAACAACTCAACAACAACCTGTCGTTCACCGTTCGGGGTAATTATGCCTACAACGAAAACAAACGGATATTCATGGATGAAGCCATGCTGGATGAAGATTATGCGTACCGTTACCGGAGTACGGGCTTCAGCATCAACCAGGGCTTCGGATACCTGATTGATTACAGTAACAGCAACGGATACATCAATACGCAGGAAGAACTGGAGCAGTTGCCGGCGTATAATGTCGGGGGAACGCCAAGGCTGGGCGATTTCAAATACGTCGACCTCAACGGAGATGGAACCGTCGATGCCAAAGATCAGGCGCCCATCGGCTATACCGACGTCCCGCGCATCACCTACGGCTTCAGCGGCTCGCTGAATTACAGGAATATGGACGTCTCCTTCCTGTTTTCCGGCATTGCCAGGAGCACCATGTCGTATGCCGAATGGAGATACAGTGAACGAGCGGTGCAGCACGCCTGGACATCCGAACGTTACCTGAACGGCGAAGAAATCCTGCATCCCGCACTGGGCAACGGTTCCAGCATCAAGGCAAACAGTTTCTTTCTGCTGGACCGCTCGTTTCTGAGGCTTAAAACGGCGGAAATAGGCTATACCGTTCCGCAGAAACTGTTCCGGCCCATCGGGATCAACCAGCTTCGCCTGTATGTCAACGGAAACAATTTATGGATGTGGACCGCACTGCCTGTCAAAACGATTGATCCGGAACAGGCAAGCAGCGGAAGATATCCGCTTACCAAAATGATAAATGTGGGACTTAACGCAGTGTTTTAACCGATTAAAATAAGAAGACATGAAATTGAACTGTATATTTCTGATGATGACTGTTTCCGTCGGCGGTTTTACCGCCTGTACGGATGTATTGAATGTGGCGCCGGACGGTACGCTGACCATGGAGGAAATTTATGCGGATCCGGACAGGGTCGAATCTTTGCTGAACGCCTGTTACATGAATATTCCGCAGAAAGGATATTGCTACCGGTTTTTTGAACCGGCCGTCGTTTCGGCCAGCGATGACGGATGGACGTCGGAAGACGGTACCGGCGGCAATTTGATTTACGACGTTTACAAGGATAATGTTTCGGCTTCCGGTCATGCCATGCGCGACTATAACAGCAGCGATGTCGGCGGATCGGCCAACGGCGCCTACTGGAGCCGTTTCTGGACGCAAATCCGCCTGTGTTCCCAGTTTCTCGAGTGCATCGAAACGGCAGCTGTCAAAAGCGAAGCAAGCCGCGAACGCTTGAAAGCCGAAGCGCATGTCCTGCGGGCATTCTACTATACCGAATTAGTCAAATGGTTCGGCAAGTTACCCATACTGGATCATACCATTCCGTTCGATACGGATTTCTCGGAGCTGGAACGGCAGTCGGTATATGACGTTGCCACATTTATCGTATCGGATTGCGACGCCGCCCTTCAGTCCAAAGAACTCCCCTGGCGCATCACGACGGAAAGCGAAGGCTTGCGGGTAACCAAAGCGCTGGCCTGGGCGCTCAAGTCCACGATCATGCTCTATGCCGCCAGTCCCCTGCACAATGAAGGGCAAGACCATTGGGAAGAGGCTTACCGGACCTCCCGGCAGGCCGTCTCGGAACTGAAAGCCAACGGCTATGAACTGTTCAAAACCTGTACCAATCCCACGCTGTTCGGAGACTACGGCGCCGCCGCCTTCCATCAGCTGGCCTGCCAGCATGCCGACTATTCGGCCGCGCCGAGAGACCGGGAAACAATTTACCAGCATACACAGGGAGGGCTGTTTGTCTGGCACATCGGCTATATCGGCAGCAACATGAGCAATACATATAAGGTAGGCTGCTGTCCGACGCAGGAGTTGATCGACGCCTTTGAGACGGTCGACGGTCAGCCGGTGCTGGATTTGGCAAAACCCTATCTGGATGAAAATCACTTGCAGCCGAACTACCATCCGGCCAACCGAACCTATGATCCGAATGATCCGTACAGGAACAGAGATCCCCGCCTGTATGCGACGGCGTATATGAACGGAGATGTCATTATCTGGGATAACGAACCGGTGACCGTTGAGACGTATGTCGGCGGACCACACGCGCTTAGCTTTGAGCAGTCGAACCGTTCGGCCACGCGCACCGGCTATTTTCACCGGAAAATGGTGACGCCCCGCGCCTGCGGCACCAATCAGATAAACAATGCCCCCTTCAAGTATTACCGGCTGGCCGGGATACTCCTTGACTGTGCAGAAGCGGCAGCCGAAGCCGGACATCCGGAGGAGGCAAGGGCGGCGGCCGATGAAGTCCGCGCCCGTGTGGGGATGCCGCCCTTGCCGGCAGACCTGGCCGGAGAAGCGTTGATTTTGCGTATCCGGAATGAAAGGCGCGTGGAACTGGCATGGGAAGAACAGCGCTATTTCGACCTGCGCCGCTGGCAGAAGCCGGACGGCGATTTGAGCGCCACCTGCAAGTGGCTGACGGCAATGGTGATTACCCGGAATCCGGACGGCTCGTTTGCCTATCAGCGATCGAATATATTAACCACGCCGCGGGGAGGCTGGCAAAACAGAGATTTGCTGTTGCCGCTGCCGCTGGCCGAAGTGGCGCGACTGGAACCGTTGACCGGCAGGAAATGGCAAAATCCAGGATGGTAAACCGACAGATGAGTAAAAACAAGGATTTAGAATGTTGAAGCAATGAACAGATTGAAATTTTATACGGCTATCTGCTGCCTCCTTTTGTGGACGGCAGCCGGGGCACAACAGGCAGACAGGGAAAAGGACCAAGAAGAAAACAAAACCGTCAGTCTGGGATACTTCTCCCAGTCGGAAAGCGCCCTTACCGGAGCGGTTGAGACGGTTTCGGGCGCCGTTTTGGAAAAAACGCCTTCGGCCGACCTGTCGCAAACGTTTGCCGGACGATTCCTGGGTTTGAATACCCTGGAATTACAGTCCGAATTATCCAACGCCCTCGTGAGTAAACTGATTCGCGGTATTTCCACCGTGAACGGGGCGGCTCCGTTAATCGTGATTGACGGCATGATCTGTCCCGACGGCAACTGGGACTATCTGACGCCCAAAGAAATTGAAAGCATCTCCATCCTTAAGGATGCTTCCACGACCTCTGTGTACGGTATGCAGGGCGCCGGCGGCGCGATTGTCATCACCACCAAACGCGGCTTTGTCGGCAAAAAGACGATTGAAGCCTACGCAGATCAGTCCTTCCAGCAAATGACGCGCAAACCGGCGTTTATCCCTTCGACCGAATACGCCGCACTGCGTAATCAGGCCGGACTCAACGACGGACTGGGGGCGTATTCGCAGTTCGGACAGGAGGTCATCAGCGGCTTCGGCGAAGGAAACAATCCCCTGTATCCGAACAACGACTGGTACGGCATGTTTGTCAACGACGTCACTTACATGCAGCGGGCAGGCCTGAACGTGGCGGGCGGTTCGGAACGGATTCGCTATTTCTCGAACGTCCATTACATGCACCAGTCTTCGCCGCTGAAAACGGCGGACGAACCCGAGCGGAACTATGACCCGACGCCCAGTGTACACAGTTTCAATTTCCGCTCGAATGTCGACGTGAATCTGAACAGCTACCTGAACGGCTTTCTGCGGGTGAGCGGCAACGTGAACCGGCAGCAAACGGCTCGAAACGGCAATACGACGATTTATAACCGTATTTTCAATTTGCCGCCAACGATGTACGGACCGGTGACGCCGGCCAGCGACGAAGCGCCGGAAACGGGCAATCAGGTCGTCACCCACGATCAGGAAGACGCGCCGGCATACGGACTGCTGAACCGGGCCGGATATGTGCGGCTGCTGGAAACGAGCATCCTCTCGCAGGCGGGGCTGACGCTGGACATGAGTTTTCTCACCCCCGGACTGTCGGCCACGGGACGGATCGCCTATCAGACGTATGCCAACAATATCACCTATACGCCCCAGGACTTTGAACGCTATGTCCGCAGCAACGACTATTCGGTACTGGAGTTTACCAAAAAGGGAACGAATGAGAATACGCCGCTGAGCTACAACAAGGGTTCGCTCTTCTTTTACAACCTGAACCTGTTTGCCAATGCCGCTTATAAACGAACCTTCGGCGAACACAGCATCGACGCCCTGGCATATGTTTTTTACCTCCAGCAGGAAAAGGAAATCACCTCCGAAGCTCAAATCCTGCCCTACAAGCGCGAAAGCATGGGCGTCACGGCGCTCTACGGATTCAAAAACCGTTATTTCCTCAAGGGAGACCTCGGCTATTCCGGTTCCGAGCAGTTCCATCCCGATCACAGGTATGTGGCGACGCCCGCCGTTTCGGCAGCCTGGATTGTTTCCGGCGAAGATTTCCTTGCCGGCAACGACCTGTTGACCTGGCTGAAACTGCGCCTCTCCTGGGGAATCAATGCGAACGACCAGCTGGGCGACGCCCGCTTCATGTATCTCGACTATTACGACACCGCCGGCAATGAGGGACTGAAAGGCAATCCGAACCTCTCGGCCGAGAAAATCAAAAAGCAGAACTACGGGATAGAAGCAGGCTGGCTCAACGCCTTTACCCTCCGGTTCGACTACTTTGTCCACAAGTGTGACAACATGCTGGTGAGCAGCGCCGGAACCATCCCCGTTTACCAGGGCATTGCACTGAACAATTATCCCAAACTGAACAACGGACGGATGGAAAACAGAGGCTTTGAGGCATCGCTCCTCTACAGCCGGCAAATCAGCAAGGACCTGTCGGTCTGTGCCGGAGCCGGACTCCATCAAAACCGGAACAAGGTACTTGAAATCAACGAAGCCTCCAGAGGCGACGATTACGCCTATCCTTATCAGACACAGGGATTCCGCATCGGACAGCAGTGGGGCTACCTGATTGATTACGGCAACGGAAACGGCATGTTCAACTCCGAAGAAGAGAAAGCCGGGCGACACCTGAACTACGCCTTCGGAACACCCCGCGTCGGCGATTTCATCTATCAGGACCTCAACGGCGACGGAACCATTGACGACAAGGACCGCGCGCCCATCGGATACAGCCGCTACCCGCAGATCTATTACAGCCTGAACGCCGGGCTGACCTGCCGGAACTTTGAACTCAACTTCCTGTTGCAGGGCACGGCGCAGTCCTCCGTAACGGTTTCCGGCGTCGGCGCCTACGAAAATGCCTATCAGGGCGTCTTCAACGACATGCACCGGCAGGCCTGGACGCCGGAACGGTATGCCGCCGGCGAGAAAATCACCTATCCCGCCCTCTCGCTCACCACGTCCACCAATCATGTAGCCAACAGCTTCTTTGTGATGGACGCCTCCTGGCTGCGCCTGCGGAACCTGGAACTGGCCTGGACGATGCCCGCATCCCTTTCGCGCAGGATTGCTGCGGAGAAAATCAGGATCGCCCTTCAGGCTCAAAACCTGTTTACCCTCGACCGGATGCGCTCCGAATACATCGATCCCGAAATCGGCGCGATGGGGATCTTTCAACCCTATCGCGTCTACAACATCGGTATCAGTCTTCACTTTTAACACCTAACCGCAATGAAAAGAAACATTTTCAACCTGATATTCCGCACGGCATGGCTGGTGCTTCCGGCCGCCTGTGCAAACCTGGACATGCCTTCGGACGGGCGCGTCACCCTGAATGATATTTTCAATACCTATCACCGCACCCGGAGTTATTACTCGACCTGCATTTCGGCCATTCCCCAGGTGGGCTTCACCTACCAGAATCTGACCACCCCGCTGGCCTCTTTCTGCGACGAGGCCCAGGACGCCAGCGACGGCGTCGGCGGAGCCGTGTTCGACTGGTACGCCGGCGCCACTTCGTCCACCTACAACCCGCTGACCGCGGGCTACCTGGACCCCTGGGACCATTACTTTCAAGCCATCCGGCGCTGCAACACGTTTCTCAAGTGTATGGCCGACCCCGAAATGGCCACCTACTCCTTCAACGAAACCGAAAAGCAGGGATGGATGGCCGAAGTACGGGTGGCGAGGGCCTATTTCTACCTGCAACTGATCAAACGCTATGGCGGCGTGCCGCTCATGGATACGCCCTATGAGGTGGATCACGACTTCACGCAGGACCGGAGGGCTTCGTTCGAAGAAATCGCCGACTTCATCCTGGCCGAATGCGACGCCGCGCTGGCCGTGCCCGAAAGCGAAGGACAGGCCATCGGCTTCCGATGGTCGATCGACGACACGGAGCGCGGACGGATTCCACGCGCCTTTGCCTGCGCCGTCCGGTCGCAGACGGCGCTCTACGCCGCCAGCCCCCTGTGGAACACGGGCAGCGGCAAGTATACCTGGGAAAAGGCCGCCGCCATTACCAAAGAAGCCCTCGACCTCTGCCTGGCGCACGGATACCGGCTGTATGACACGCCGGTGGCGGAGGATGTGGCGCAGAATCCCTACGCCTACTACTTTATCCAGCGTTCCGACCCCAGCCGTTCGGCAGACCGGGAAACCATCTTTGAAACAACGACCTGGAGAACCAACGTGTGGAAAAACGGCGGAACGCCCATTACGGAAGGCATGGTGAAGGCCGGCCCCTGCCCCTCGCAGGAACTGGTAGACTGCTATGAAATGGCCAACGGAGAGATGCCGGTGCTCGGATACAGCGACGCCGACCACCTCCAGCCGATCCTCAATCCCGCTTCGGGCTATGACCCGAACCATCCCTATGACAACCGCGACCCGCGTTTCTATGCCTCGATCTACTATAACGGAGCGCCGCGATCGCTCACTTCGGGGAGGGTCGAGAAAACACAGTATCCGCTGGCCTTTACCGCCACGGTGAACAACATCACCGTGACGCAGAACGGCGACGACATCACGCTGGAAACCACCGGCAGCGACCCCTGGATTCATACCGCCGCGCTGGGCAAACCGCTCACCTCCGACGAGAAGCGCGTCGTGGCCTTTGAGTACAAAAGCGAACAGGCCATCGACGACGCCGAGTTCTTCTACTGCGTGGCCGGAGGGCCGCAGGGAGGAGTGGAATCCGGCGCCAGCATCCCCATCCCGGCCGCGGACGAATGGACCGCATTCGAGTTTGACCTGACCGACGCCATCAACCGCTTCGGCTTCGGCGTCAACGCCGACGGCGGAGCGCCGCCGGAAAACCACTACCTGCGCTTCGACGTCACCGGAGGCACAGGCTACCGGATCACGCTCCGCAACTTCCGCGTGGAATGCTACACCCTGCCGCCCGACCCCGTGCCGGTGGAAACCTTTGTGGGTGGCAACTGCGGCATCTCCGACCGCCTGACCGACGTCCGCTACACCCGCACGGGCTATTACCTGCGCAAGTTCAACAACTACCGCTCCAATGCCAACGTGGACGCCGACGGGCTGATGAAGATTTTCCGACTGGGCGAGCTGTACCTGAACTTTGCCGAAGCCGCCTTTCAGGCCGCCGGCCCCGACGCGCCGCTGCCCTCCGCCGTGGGAGGAAGCCCGATGTCGGCACGCGAAGCGGTGAACACCGTCCGCGCACGGGCACAGATGCCGCCCCTGCCGGCCGGACTGTCGAAGGAAGACTTTGAGAAACGCTACCGCAACGAACGGCGCGTGGAACTGGCTTTCGAGGAGCATCGCTTCTTTGACGTCCGCCGATGGAAGATTCTGAACGAAACGGACCGCTTCGTGACCGGCATGAAGATCACCCGAACCGACGACGGCGCCTGCACCTATGAACGCATCCGGCTGGCCACAAGGCCGGTAGCCGCCGACAACTACCTGCTCTACCCGGTACAACAGACCGAAGTGGCCAAAATGAACGCCTTCACGGGCGGCAACTGGCAAAATCCGGGATGGTGACCGGAAACTCCGGCACGCAGATGACGCGAACTTTTACGGATCAACACAGATGAACACAGCCGCCTGCCTCCCTGACCGCCCGGCGGGCCGGCGCCTGCCGGAATCCGTGAAAATCCCTCCGCTCCGCGTCATCCGCGTGCACGGGTGGGCCTCCGCCAGGACATTAAATAAACCTAAATCCTGGCCGGAAGCGTACTCCTTCTCGCTTTTTCCCCTATCTTTCGGATTATCTTAATTTTTAACTGTAACAATTATGGCAATTGATTTCAATCTGAAAGACGTGATTCACCGGGTCACCGTCAAGTTTGTTCCCACATTCCTGCCCGGCATGAAGAAGAAGTATGTCGCCCACTCCGTCCTGGAAACAACGCTGGACGTGCACGGCATCGCCTCCAAGGCCGAGGTCTACAACATCACCACCCCGCCCAGGGTGATCGAAGAAGGCCTGGAGGCCGCCACCAAACTGATCACCTATCTGGTGGCCGACGGCTACAAAATCCAGACCGGCCTGGTAAACATACGCGTCCGCATCCCCGGCGTGTATGACGGCACGGAAACGCAGCTGCCCGAGGGCGTGCTGCCCGAAGTGCAGATGACCGTCGCCCCAAGAATGCGCAGGTATATTCAGGAACATGTGCAGCTCGTCTTCGACGGCGTCGAGGAGTCGAACGGCTTTATCAGCAAGGTAAAGGACGAAGCCACCGGACAGGTGAACGAAGGCGTCACGCCGGACAACCTCGTGACCGTCCGCGGCTACGGCCTCAAGATCGAAAGCGACGCCCAGCACGCCCAGCAGACCGGCGCCTTCCTGGTCGACGCCAGCGGCGGAGAAACACGCGTCAAGGCCGTCGCCCTCAACACGCCGCGCAGCCTCATGCTGCTCCTGCCCGCACAGCTCTCCCCCGGCGCCGCCTACACGCTGCTCATCCGCACACAGGGCACGATGAAAAGCAACGGCTCCTTGTTGAAGAGCGTGAGAGAAGTGCGATCCGGCTTTACACTGACTGCACTGTAACTTTCGGAAGGAAAAAACAGGAACCGGCGCTATCCTGTCTTACGCAAGGGTTTTGGAACAGATAACCGCCGGACGACGGAGCGAACGCCACTGTGCATCGGAGTGGAATCCCACTGTAGACTGGATGGGAACTCCACTGTAGACTGGATGGGGATTCCCCTGTAGACTGGATGGGAACTCCCCTGTAGGCTGGAGGGGAACTCCCCTGTAGACTGGAGGGGAACTCCCCTGTAGGCTGGAGGGGGATTCCACTGTAGACTGGAGGGGAACTCCCATGTAGACTGGAGGGGAACTCCACTCCAGACTGGAGGGGGATTCCACTACAGGCTGGAGGGGATGCCCGCCGTGCATTGGAGCGGTTGTCCGTCAAGGAAAAGGAAGTTTGCATCTATACGGATGAAACGATATAAATAACTGAAACAAATGAATCAAATGAACAGAAAAATGAAAAAAGGTATTTATTACATGAAACGGATGGTTTCGACGGTCGGGATGGCAGGCCTGCTTGCCTGCACCTCCTCCGGGCGAAACGGAACGGACGAAGGAGCCGATGCCTGGCGGGAAGATTTCTTCTATCAGTCCCCGGCCAACCGGCCCGCGCTGGAAGTGGCCTACACCGACTCCTCGCGCACCGCCTTTGAAATCGGGGCGCAGGAATATCAGCTGATCGGGCAGTTGCGCAGCCCTCACCGGCTGGTGGACAAGAACACTGCCGCGCCCTGGCTGTGGCTGGAAATGGAAGACGGAGACGGCGTGCGCTATGCCACAGACAACAACCCGGAGCCTGCCCGCATCAACCTCTACCGGCGCGGGCCGTACTATTGCGAAATCCACTGGCTGGACGTCCGGCTGACGTCGGAAACCGGCCGGACGGCTCCCCTGAAAGGGGATGTAACGCTGTACTGCTATCCGGAAAAGATACTGGCGGACGTTGCCTGGCACGGCGTCGGGGATTTTGCGCCCCGCACAATGGAGGTAAACGGAAAGGTCTCCCTGAGGTACGACGGCTTTCAACCCTTTGAAAAGGGCACGGTACAGCATTTCTCCTTCCCGCTCTACGGGGAGACGGAACCGCTGCCGCCCGACGCCTTCCGCCTGCTGACGGGCGTCAATCCGGTGCGTTACGACCGCCAAAGAGGCTGTTACATGATCGGAACGCATACCGGCGGCGGCTTTCAGCAGAAGTTTTACGACGCGCCCAACTATTATGAAACGGCCACCTTCCGCGTCGCCAACGACCGGCAGAAACGCCGGATTTATATCTGTCAGGAGTCCTCCGACGGCGGAGATATTACCGAAGGAGGCATGGTGCTGGACGAAGACGGACATCCGCTGCCCCTGACGGTACAGGTATCCAAAAACTTTGCCGGCGAGAAGGAAGAAGCTTTCTATAATCCAACCGACATACCCTTCAGCGAAACCATCTTCCCGCTCTGCCTGGAACCCGGCGAAAGCCATACCCTGACCTCCCTCCACCTGTTTCAGAACTGGGGACGCCACATGACCAAGCACTGGTCGTCGCTGGGCGCCTGGATGGATTATTTCCACAGCTCGACCGGCGTGACGGAGACCACCTGCTACGTGCCCTTCAAGTTCGGCGGGCTGGGCGGCGTGTCCATTGCCGACTTCCGGGCCATGAGCCAGACGTGTTTCTGGAACGGGCAGCCGCAGCACGACAACCTGGCCGGACACAGTTTTCTCTCCTATTTCGACGGAAAGGAGTGGATCCATACGGTCTATCAGGGAACCGACTACCGCAGTACCGGCCCGAACTGGTATGACATCAGCCTCCGTTACCTTTCCGCCGACGGAAAGGTCCAGCTAACGGCGCATCTCTTCGAAACGCCCCAGAGCGACGAACTGCGCAGCTTTTTCGACGTCACCTGCGAAGTCCTGCAACCCCTGGTCATCGACGACGCCCGCGTCCATTTCCGGCTGCTCAACGTGGCCTCCGTCATCCAGGCGCTCCGCTTCACCCGCTTTGCCGCCACCGGAACGGAGGAAATCCGCCTCGATCCGGCCCAAAAACCCTTCCCGGTCCGGGGCGTCGGCCTGCCTGCGGAGAACTGTTTTCTGGCTCTGTACGGCGACTCGACGAACGAAAGAGGCTCCAACGCCATCGTGATCAGGAAATTCACGGCTCCCTCCGCGCTGAAACCTGCGGCCACGGTGCAGCTGGGCGCCTATCGCGGCGTTTTCGACGGCGACGCGGAGGCCGACACCCGGATGTGTCTGGTGCCGGACGCCGACCGACTGGAACTGAAGGCCGGCGACCGGATACGCATCGAAGGCTGCTGGCTGCCCTACGGCGCCACCTTTGATACGAAAAGCGCCGAAAACACGGTGAGAACGGACGCCGAAAATGCACCGCACCTGACGGAAGTCGGCGTCGGCGAGAAGGTGTCAGACCTGCCCGTCCGGGTAAAGGCCTGCGACAACGAAGCCCGGTTTACCGTTGCCGGGGGCAAAAACCTGATCCCCGTGATCGTGACCGGACTGACCGAATGGCGTTATCCCCGGATTTGGCTGCGCGAAGGCGACAGGTGGAGACTGCTGTCTCATTCCAGAAACAGCGCGCTGGACGGATATCAGGTCTTTTGCGACGAAGACGGCGCTTTCGGCAGCGTATTTCTGGTACCCGCTTCCCTCCATCCGCAGGAGCTGAGAGTCACGGCCGGCAGGGAAACGCCTCTGCCTGAAAAACTGCCGTTGACGGTGGTGCAGGACGCCGCCGGCCGGAGCAGCGTCATACAAATCGGTTCCTCCTCCTCCGCCGTGCGGCTGCAAATGCCTGCTCCCACGCTGCCGGTCGCGCTTGACGACGAACCGGTCGATTTCACCTGGAGCCGGAGCGAAGGAGAATCGCTGTGGTTCACCCGGCGTTTTACGGAATGGCGGTGCGGCGGACGCCTAAGCCCGAATGAAGAGGAGATTGACCTGGAATACTGGTGGGATAACCTCCTGCCGGGGTGGAATGAACATGCGGATCCGGAGTTTCTGCTGCTGCTTGCCGGTTCGCCTTTTGAAAACCAGCCGCTCCTGGCGCTGGTGGATGGGGAATGGCAGCCTTTGACGGCAGACTTGCAGGGAGCGGTTCAGGCGGTTGCCGTACAGTCGGCCCGGCAGGATCGGACGCTGGCCCTGGCCTTTTCGAACACCTCCGGCGCCGTCGGGAGAGACGGCAGTTTCGGTCTGCGGCTTCGCGCCGTCGATGTGCCGCTTCACAAGCGCTATCATGTCCGCGGAAAGCTATATCTGCTTGACGCCGGCCCGGACGTCCTGAAACAGCGGATTCTTTCGGAAACAGATTGACGGGCATGAACGGGAATGGGGCCATAGCCCGTGCGGAACGCTGTACTCCGGCGAACGTACCGGGCTTTGGCCCCATTCCCGTTGCATGACCGTTCGGCCTCAGCGCACGGCCAGCGGGCAAACTTTCCCGGAAATCTCCTGTAAACCACCCGGTTTTGCTATCCATAAGCATATATCCTGAAACATTAACATTTTACCTTTTGTTTTTAACGCAAATAGAAGGCCTGAATCCTTTGTAAAGCCGTACATTTGCCGCCGATAGGCGTCTCGCTGTCCTGATTTGGCAACGAGGCAAAGATATGAAGTGTTGTAAACAAAGAAGATATGTTTGAGACAGGTGAATGGAATCAACGGTATGGTTTTATATATGCCGGGTTCAAAAGTTGTGATTTTTACACATCGGGTGATGTGTATGCATCATTTTTTTGTGTCGGGAAAATGTTTTTTAATGTCCATGGTTTGCCTGTTTCGAGTAAAACATTAAACACACACACACACACACACACACACACACACACACACACACACACACAAGGCCAAGCGTGCGCGCGTAAGTTACAAAATAATCATTTCACATACAAGAAAGGTACACTCTTTACCGACGGGGAGAGCGTATCCGGCTGTGCCGTTTCCGAACGGCACATTTCCGTTTTTTTGCGCGAACCCTACGCAAAAAGAAGGAGGAACGCATACGGCCACCGGCCACATCGAAAGAATAAATGCTAATGTATAACATAATAATAATCGCAGAAATATGAAGAAAATTTTTACATCGAAAAGTAACTGTCGCCGCAGCGCGGCAGTAAAAGCAGTGATGACCGGATGCAACCTGTTTGCCTGTCCGGTCATCGCTTTGATCATGCTGTTCGCCGCATGGCACGTGCAGGCGGCGGATACCAATTCGGGCAATGCGAAGCAGGCGGTGGGCAACGCCGTCTGGTTCGGAAACTATCCGCAGGCATATTACGGATGGCCGCCTCAGAATACGCCGCCCGCGACGCCTTATGTATTAAAGGATAATCACAGGGAACGGGACGGACAAAATCCGCCGCAAATGCGCCCCTGCTTTTTCCTTGTGCAACCCCTCAAGTGGAGAGTGCTGGACGTGGATGCGCAGGGAATCCTCCTCGTGACGGACGAAAACATTGATGCGCAGCCATACCACAATGCGTTGGGAAGCACCAGCTGGAGCGGCTCGTCGATACGCGCATGGCTGGAGAGCGATTTCCTGCTGGGAGGCACTTCGCTGCCGACGGCGACGGATTATTTTTCGGGCGTCGAACGCAGTGCGGTCGTTGTTTCTGCGCTGTCGAATCCTTCCACGCCTTCCGACGCGGACGGGATCATGACGAATGACAGGGTGTTTCTCCTCTCGGCCAACGAAGCCGAAACGCTTTTTGCCGACGATAACGCACGCAAAGGACTCAACTCCGAATATGCCGCATCCTACGAAAACACCTCCAATCCGCAGGTGGTGGACGTCTGGCTGACCCGTTCGCACAGCGAAAGCCTCTTTGAGGGATTTGCGGCCTACGTACAGGAAGACGGAGCGGTGAACCGTGAAGACGGACTGAAAAACGTCCTGCCTTTCCAGATTCGTCCCGCGCTGCGCCTGTCGCGAAGCGCCATCGTCATGGTGTCGGATGCGGCGGGCAAGCCGGCCTATACAGGCGGCACACTGGCCACGACCGAAGTGCCTGCCGGTTCCCTGCTGAAACTGACGCTGACGGACGCTTCCCTGACGCTGACGTCCTCAAACGGTAAATACCCGCTCGTCAATCCCTCGGGCACCATCTCGCTGAATTATGACAACGCAAGCACTGCCGCCGGACGCCACATCTCCTGCACACTCGAAGAACTGGACGGCAACATGCTGTACTATGCCAAGCTGACCGCCGCCAATCCGCCGGCTTCCGGCACGGTAAGCATCTCCATCCCGCCGGCTGTGGGCGAAGGAAGCTACACGCTGAAACTCTTCTGCGAAGAGCCGAACGCCGACCCGAAGACGCCCGACCGGGCCAGTCTGCCGGTCGTATTCAATCTGGGCGTCAGCAGCAGCGCCGTAGCGCCCGCCATTACGACCGCCACGCTGCCGAACGGCATGACGGGGCTGGCCTACGACGAAACGCTGACTGCCACCGGAACACCGGCGCCTGTATGGGAACTTGTTTCCGGAACGATCCCTCCGGGACTGACGCTCGAACCCGGCGGACAGCTGCACGGAACGCCTTCCGCTGCCGGAACGTATGCCTTTACCCTCTCGGCCACCAACGGCATGGGCAGCAACAGTCACGCCTATAGCGTGAACATAACGGCCTCTTCGGCGCCCGTCATTACTTCGCCGGCTGCCGGCATACTGACCGGGCAAGTAAGAGGCGTCACTTACGATCCGGTTACGATTGTCGCCACCGGCGTCCCCGCGCCTACCTTCTCCGTGATCGCGGGCAGCCTGCCTTTGGGCATATCGCTGGACCCGGTCACCGGCGTCATCAGCGGAACGCCGACGAAGGAAGTAAACGCGACCTTCACGGTGGAAGCCCGCAATTTTGCAGGCGTAAGCACAAGGGACTACAGCATCAATATCGCGCCGACAGGCACGCCGGAAGCCCCCGCCTTTGTCACCGATCCGGCCGTGCCGCTGCCCACGGCTCATGCCGGAAAGCCCTATTCGTTCCAGTTTGTGGTGACGGGCGTCCCGGCGCCGGATGTCACTACATCAACGCCGCTGCCGGCCGGACTGTTCCTCAGCCCCTCCGGACTGCTCAGCGGTACGCCGCTGCTCAGCGCCGCGGGGACGACGTACACGATTCCCGTCGATTTGGCAAGCACGGCGGGAACGGCTGCGGCAAGTTTCCAACTGTCGATCAACTTCCTGCTCAACCGGCCGACGCTGACGCTGACGCCCCCCGTCACGACCACGAGCAATCCGTTTACCGTTACGGCCACCTTCGAACGTCCCGTATCCGGGCTGCTTGCGGCAGACATTGCCGTCAGCGGAGGAACAGCGGCCAGCGTGACCATGACCAATCCCTCCGGGACGCCCGTTCGCGCAAGTATCTGGTCGTTTGAGGTGACGCCCGATCCGGACAACCTCGACGGCACAACCCTCCGGGCGTGGATACGTGCAAACGCCGCACTTGACGAATACGGCGCGCGGACCGTTTCCGAATCCGACACCGTCAGCGTCATCTACCGGGCAAGCCGGCCTGTCGGCGACTTCAGCTTCGCCGAAGGAGAGGTATTTGTCTCCGATCCGGGCGGCTTCTCCTTTACCGTCACGCCCTACGGCACTTCCTCCGGACTCTTTGTGGGTTCCGCACCGGCAAGCGACGCCAATATCGGCGAGGCCATCGAAATCAGCCGCGAGGGCAACCCCGTGGAAGGATGGAACGCCAGCGTAAGCGGGAGTACAATCACCGTCGACGGCGTCTTTGGCGCGGGGAACTACACGGTGACCGTCAAGGGAGGCGTGATTCGCAACGACCTTGGCAATTACCTGAATCAAAAGACCGGGCATTTTGTTGTACAAACCTCGAAGGTCTGGTACGAAGGCTGTCCGCAAGCCCTTGCGCTGAATTTTGCCGCTTCGGCAAACAACCGGCAACTGACGATCGAGTATCGCGGCCTGGCGGCCAGCTGTCTTGTCGCGCACGACGGCACGTCCGCACCCGTCGCGCTGACGGTGGCTGCCGGAGAAACGGAGAAGGAAATCCTGCTCCGCTCACTGCACGTCCCCGAGGCGCAGGAAGGCGGCACGGGCGAAATCGAGATCAGACTGGACGGCGTACTCCATACGCTGCTTTCGGGGCTGCATTTCTATAACCGTCTGACCACGGACGATGTCATCTATTTCTCGCCAACCACGATGTTTTCCGGATACCTTGCCCTGGTGCGCAACGGCTCGCCCTATCTGCAACGCAGCCTGAACGGAGGCGTGACGTGGCACAATGCGTGGACGCCCACCCCGCCGGGCGAACTGGCGAATCAGGATGAAGCCCTGCGCTTCCGCGAACCCGACGGATGCTACGAACTCATCATCCCCATCGGCGCCGATCCCGCCATTAACTACAGCATACCGCGTTCGATCTCGCTGCCCGTCGTGCCCGATCTGGTTACTTCTCCCGCAGGAGGAGGATATTCGGTTCACAGCGGCGAAGACTTTGTCTTCCGGCTGACGCCCGGCGCACGCTATGCGGGGATGACGCCCGAAGTGTCGACGGGACGCACCAGCGTGCCCGACTCGATAGGCGTCGTGGTGACTCCCGGCGACGACGGCTCGTTTGAGGTGCGCATACGTGTGGTGCGCGAATCGCTGCACATCAGTATACGGATGACGAACGCCGCCTCGTCGGGCAACGAAGACGCCGGCACGCCAACCACGCGCGTATGGACCGGCGGCGGACAGCTGTATATCCTTGCCGCCCGTTCCGGCGAAGCGAAAGTATATACCTTCACCGGTACGCTGCTGCGAAGCATTTCCGTCGAAGCGGGACAAATCAGCCGATCGAGCCTTCCGGCCGGATTCCACATCGTGGCCTTCGACGACGGCAGCAGGTTTAAGGTAAGCGGTTTTTAAAACAGGCATGAATTATGAAATCAATAAATAATAGTATAGAGATATGAAAACAGTTGTTTATTTCTTCACCAGGAGGTGGCCGCAAATGCCGGCCCTCCTGATTCTCCTGGC
>JAISMO010000012.1 GCA_031276675.1 Tannerella sp. | reverse complement strand
GCGCCTACACCGTCACGGTCGAAATTGCCGGAAACGACAACTACGAGGCCGTGACCCTGTCGCTGGGCGCCTTCGCCATCTACCGTCCGCCGGTCCCCGAGATTCGCCGCACGGTGACTCTCGCGCCTTCGCCGTACTATGACATCAGTCCGGCGCCGGGCGTTTACAGGATTGCCAGCGGCCGCGACATGGTTCTCACGCTGACGCCGCTGGCCACACTGCCCGCCGGCCACGTGCCGCAGGTGACGACCGGCCGCAGGATCCTTGCCGACGACGAAGGCGGTATCACCGTGGAGTCCAACGCCGACGGCACCTACACCGTGCACATCCACCGCATTCAGGAGACCACCGCCGTCGCGGTCACGGCCACGGCCGTTTCGTCCGGCGTCACCTCCTCCGGCAGCCTCCCCGCCGCACGGGTATGGAGCTACGGCAAACAACTGTTCATCACGGCATCCGTTTCCGGGCGGGCACAGGTTTATAATGCGGGCGGGCGACTGGTCAAGGTTCTTTCGACCGTGGCCGGCGAAACGGTCACGCAGTCGCTCCCGCCGGGTATCTACCTGATCGCGACCGAAGGGAAGAGTTACAGGGTGGTTATTACGGAGTAATGTTTGATGATCATTACCGCATGAGGAGAGACCGGCCGCAAAGACCGGTCTCTCTTTTTTTGGGGGAGCCGTCAGCTGAAGCAGACGGCAATAAAGGGGAATTGGGCTAAAGCCCGCGCGGAACGGTGTACATCGGTGTTCCGCACGGGCTTTAGCCCCATTCTTTTTTATTGCCGTCTGTTTTAACTGACGGACAGAAAGGACAAGAAGGGACAAGCAGGGACAACGGGGATGAAGGGAGAGGAACCGGAAAGTTGCCGTAGCGGCCAGCAGGATAAAAAATGGGGCTAAAGCCTGTGCAGTCCGCCGATGCGCATCGTTCCGCACGGGCTTTAGCCCCATTCTTTTTTATTGCCGTCTGTTTTAACTGACGGAAGAAAGACCGAATGAAAAAGTACAGGCGCCTGTACGGGACTATCGAGAGGAAAACGCCTCCGGCGTATAGCGTGCAACCCTTTCTTTTAACCCCATCCATATCATCCGTTTTTCATTCACTTGACGACATTGAGCTGAAGCTGACGGCAGGCCGGTCGCATCCTTTTTTCGAAGCCTCGAAATCCCTTTCCCAAACCTGCATTCGACACATTTCCAGCACATCAGCCCGGTAGACGGAAATAAAAAAAGCAAGATTGGACAAACTCCGGGGAAAAAGGATGCGCTATTTTTGCCACGTTTTAAGATTTGGAATCGGCAGGAAGAAGAAACGGAGATTCCATCTTCAGACCGGGGGCTGTCGTGCGGCAGTCCCGGTCTTCCGGAAGCTTCGCTTTCCCTGTACGGCCGACTTTCCGAATCTTCATTGAAACAGGTAGAATGATTGAAATGAATGTAACTGAAACGATAATATTAGTATGAAAAATTTTTTTACCACATGGAACCGGCACCGGGAAAGATGGGCTATGAAAACGACCTTCGCAGAAAGCCTCCCGGTGTATTGCGCGGCGCTGGCTGTTTGGATGGGAATCTCAGGGCAGCCGGTGGCCGCGCAACCTTATGCGGGCAATGTGAGGCAGGCGGTTGGAAACAGGGTGTTTTTCGGGCAGTATCCCCAGCGGTTTCTGGGGTGTACGCAGGGAAAACATCACATATCCCAGCCCGCCGAACCTTATGTGCTGAAGCGGGATCACCGGCATCGGGACGGACAGAATCCGCCCCAGCCCTACAATTCCTATTTTGCTCTGGAAGCGGTGACGTGGCGGGTGCTGGCAACGAATGCTCAGGGTCTGCTGCTTGTTGCCGACCGGCTGCTGGACTGCCGACCCTATCATCAGCCCGCCTCCCTGACGACCTGGAGCGGTTCGACCGTGCGGGCCTGGCTGGAGTCCGGCTTCTTCAACGGTTCGACTGCGACGCCTGTACAGGCGGATTATTTTTCGGCGGACGAGAAAAAGGCGATTGTCCTTTCCTCCATGGCCAATCCGACCGTGGGATTTGGAAAAGACCCGGACGGGATTACCACGCAGGATCATGTTTTCCTGCCGGCGACGGAAGACAGCATGTACTTCAGCGGAGCGGCCGACCGTCAGGCATTCAATACGGATTATGCCGCTTCGTATGAAAATACGGCCGAGCCGTGGACGGTTGCGGACAGCTGGCTGCTTCGCACGCACAGCACCGGGCCTTTTGCGGGCTATGTGTCGTATGTACGAACGAACGGCATGGTCAACAGTTTTGACGGACTGGCGAACGGAATGCCGGCGTGCATTCGTCCGGCGCTGCACCTGTCGAAAGACGCCGTGGTACTGCTTTCGGACGGCAGCAAACCGGCCTGGTCGCCGGGCGCGCCTCTGACCGCGGTATCCGCCTCCGCTTCCGACACGCTGAAGCTGACGCTGGTCGGCAGCGGGCTGACGCTTTCTTCTTCCGACGACGGGAGCTATAAAAATACGGCGGCGGGGAGTACGCTGTCGCTGAATTATTCGGGACTGAGTACCGGCACAGGACGGTATATCTCCTGCGTGCTCGAGCAGCAGGGAGGAAATACGCTCTATTATTCAAAGATAGCTGAAGCGAGCGCCTCTTCCGGGAGTGTGAATATTCCGGTTCCTTCCGGCCTGGCGCCCGGCGCTTATGTGCTGAAGCTGTTCTGTGAGGCGCCTTCTGCCGCCAAGCAGACGCCGGACCTGGCGAGCCGTCCGGTCGTCGTTTACCTGGGTACGGGTCCGGCTACGGCGCCGCAGCTGGGCGCTGCCGTTCTGCCGGATGGCTGGGCGGGGGTGGCTTACGGCGGTTATACCCTGACCGTTTCCGGGACGCCGAAGCCTGTCCTGTCCGTCAGCAGCGGCAGTCTGCCTCCGGGTCTGATACTGGACGCCGACGGCAGGATACACGGGACGCCCGTCTCGACGGGAACCTTTTCGTTTGACGTAAAGGCTGTCAATGGAGGCGGAAGCGATACGAAATCGTATACGGTTGTGATTCGTTCGCCGGCTGCTCCGTCAATTACCGCTCCGTCGGCCGGAGCGCTTCCGGAGGGCGTGGTCGGTGTTCCCATCGCTCCCGTTTCCTTTACGGTTACAGGGACGCCGAAGCCGACGCTTTCCCTGCTTTCCGGGAAACTGCCGGAAGGCCTGTTGCTGGATGCGGCTGCCGGAGTGATCCGCGGAACGCCCGTGAAGGCTGAACATGCCGGCTTTACGATACAGGCAAGCAATGCGCTCGGCATTGATTCGAAAACGTATTCGATGACCGTCCGTTCCACCGGCCCGGCTGTCGCGCCGAAAATCACCACCCTTGCGGATACGCTTCCCATCGCCGGCGTGAATATGCCTTATTATTTCAAGATAGAGGCTACGGGCACGCCGAAGCCGACGTTTGACATCAGCGCTCCCCTGCCGGCCGGCCTGAGTTTTAATTTTACAACCGGGGAAATCAGCGGGACGCCCCTGCTGCCGGATGCCGGCACATATACGACGTTTAGCGTGACGGCAAAGAACGGAAGCCTGCCGGACGACGTCAGGACGTATGTGCTGCCCGTCGCATACACGTTGCCTCCGCCGGTGCTGACGCTGACGCCGCCGATTGCGACGGCCGGAACCGACCCGTTCGGCATGACGGCCACGTTCGGCGTGCCGGTGTCGGGACTGACGGCCGACGATATCGTCGTGAACGGCGGCAGCGTTTCCGGCGTGTCCATGTCCAATCCGACGGGAACGCCCGCGCGTGCCACCGCCTGGACCTTTCGCGTGACGCCCGACCCCGCCGCTCCGGACGGGACGGTGATCAAAATCCACGTACGGAAGGGCGCAGCGCAGGACGAACATGGCGCCGCTACTTACAGGGAATCCGACACGACGCATATCACGTATCATGTTGATGTGCCGGTCATCGTGTTCGGCGTAGCGGACGGGACGGTGTTCCTCTCCGACATGCACGGATTTTTCTTCGACCTCCTTCCTTACGGCACCGGAGCGGAGGCCAGCCGTTTCTTTGTGGACGGCGCCGCGGCAACTGCCGCGAATATGACCGGCCTGCTTGAAATCAGCCGGAACGGCGCGCCCTATACCGGATGGACGCTCGACCTCCGCGGAACCCGCGCGAGTGTGAACGGCTATTTCGGAAAGGGTGATTATACGGTTCTTGTCAAAGGCGACCGACTGACGAATAACGTCGGCAAACATGCCGTGCAGCGAAGGCTTCATTTCTCGGTACAGGTTTCGAAAAACTGGTACGAGGGTTGCCGGCAATCGTTCACGCTGACCTATCCCGCCTCCGCTTCCGATCGCCGGATATCCCTTGCCTGCGTCGGGCTGTCGGATTATGTCACTGCGCCGGACGGCAACCGTCTGCCTGCGCAAATGATTCTGCCGGCCGGACAAACGAGCATGACGTTCTCGTTCGGTACGCGGGCCGTACCGGCCGGACTGGAAGGCGACTCGGCCGGCATTGTCATCACGCCGGACGGTTTGCCGGGCGCCACTTACTGGTTCCGGTTATACAACCGTCCGAAAGCGGAAGATGTCGTTTATATCCCGGTCACTACCCTGTATTCCGGTTATTTCAAACTGCTGAAAGGCGGCTCTCCTCATCTGCAACGCAGTCTCGACGGCGGCCTGCACTGGAGCAATGCCCGCTCGCAGGCTTCCGCACTTGAACTGGCGGATGCCGGAAACAGGGTGCTGTTCCGCGAACCGGACGGCTGCGAAACGACGGTTATCCCGCTGGCGACAGGGATTGACATGACCCTTCAACGGCGTGTAACCTTGCCGTCGACAGCGCATTTCGAGACTTCGCCGATAGCCGGTATCTACAACGTCCACAGCGGATCGGATTTTTTCTTCAAAGTGAAACTGACCGGACCGTATGCGGGCATGAAACCGGTGATAACCACGGACCGGTCTGTGCCCGATTCGATCGGCGTGATCGTCGAACGCAGCGGCGAGGACAGCTACGACGTGCGTATTCGCGTTGTGCGCGAGTCAATACACATCACCCTGCGGGCAACGGATATTACCGGGAATGCCGGCATCGAGGCGACACGTGTCTGGACAGCCGGCAACCAATTGTATATCGCTTCCGTCCGCGACGATGAAGCAAACGTATACACCTCGTCGGGGATGTTACTGAAAAGTATTCCGGTAACGGCCGGAAAAACCGTCCGGACGGATTTACCACCCGGGATTCATGTGGTCAGACTGACCCGCGGCGGCGTCTTCAAGGTGAACGGGATTTTTTAATATCGAAAAATGATAACCACAAAAGCAAAAGAAATTATGAAACTGATCACACATATCTTCAAGGGGGGGGCATGGCGCAGGAAGGTTGCGCATGGATGTATCCTTGCCGGCCTGTTGGGTCTGTCTCTTCCGGAAGGGCGGGCGGCTACTCCGTTAACCCCCGGGAGTACGACGGCGCTGAGCAACTCGCTGTCGTTCCCGCTGCAAATCACCCAGGACGGAACCTATCGCATCAAGGGTTCGTTCGACGGCACGCCGGCGTCGATGGTCAATGCCGGGACGCAGCACGGGATCGAAGTGGCCAGAGGCCTGAAAAAGGTCACGGTCATTCTGGAAAATGCAGGTCTTCAAACTTCGGCGCTGGAAGCCTGCGCTTTTTTAATCAACGGGAATCCGAATGCGGACAAAAACACGGTCGACGTGAGTGACACGCGGCCATGGAGTTCGGTTGTAACGGTGAAACTGGAAGGAGAAAACTACCTCTACAGTTGCCGGGGCGTCCGAAACAGCAGCAATCACGTCGACGGTCTTCGAGCCGGTCTGGAAATCTGGAAAGGTTCGACCGTGTATATCGAAGGCACCGGCAAACTGACGGCCCGCAGCTCGGACTCGCGGGATTATTACGGGAACACCAATCTGGCCCATACGAAAGGACCGTATGACACGGTGAAAGATCCCTTCATGAATTACGGGCCGAAGCCCGGCCCCTCCGTTGGCGTCGAAGAATTGCCCGGCAACGGCGGCGCTGCCGGCATAGGCGGCGGCAATTATGGCGGCAGCGGCGGCAATGTGGTCATCCGGAGCGGTACGGTCATCGGTATTGCAGGGTCGCACGGCGCCGGTATCGGCGGCGGCTGGGCCAACAGCAATGCCAGCCAGGCCTATTTCAGCATACTGATTTACGGTGGACACGTGGAATCCTGGGGGGGTGATCATGGCGCCGGTATCGGCGGCGGATGCGGCGCCTCCGGTCAGGTGGGAACCATTGTGGTGCTGCCGCCTGCGGAAATCACTGCGGCAAGTTATAATCCCACCGGCGCACAGCTGGGCGCAATGAAAACGGTTGTGTATGTCGGCGACCCGACCACCTCCCGCTTTACGATTTATACGGAACCGGATGCGAGTACGGGCAAACGGCGGAATACGCACATGTACCTGGATTTGCATGACAACGCGGCGGTAGATGCGGCGGTGACGAGTCTTGCACCGCAACTGGATTCCCGCCGGCTGTTTCTGGGAACAACCACGGTCTATCCGGACGGAGCGCTTTTCCCCGAGAATCTCTCCGAAAGCGGCCAGCCCATCCTGCAGCAGTATGCCACGCTTTCCTTCCCGGTCACGTTCTTTACCGACGCCAAGAACGACCGGGGTTTTGAATACGTGGCAAAGACGGCTACCATCGTGCCGCAACTCCGGGTGGAGTTACATGCGCCCACGTTTATCCCGGTCGTGGAAATAAAGGAATACGGCCCGTCGGCGCCGGGCGACACCAGCGCGCTGAACCTGGGTTATACGGCTGCGGAGGCCATTACCAAAGCGGTGACGCTGATTTTCAAGAATGAGGGGAATCAGAAACTGTACAGTCCGTCCGTTCAACTTACGGCGGATGATTATACGGCTGTGAGCGGCGGTTCGCTGGATACGGCCATTCAGACGGCGCTGAACGGCGCGCTGCAAAATGATACAGTCGGCGCCTACCTTCCCGCCGGCGCCTCGTTCAGCGTGAAAGCCGTACTGGTGCAGGGCCGTCCGGAAGGCAGCTATACGGGATACCTGCGCTTCCATGCAAAGAATGTGCCGCCGGAGGATATCAAGTCGGTGCCGTTTGTAACCCGGGTAGTGGAATTGCGGATGCCGCCTCCGAAACTGATCCCCTCCGTCAGCGAAACGAATGCTTCTTCCTTCAGCGTGGAAATGAAATTCGACCGGCCCGTATCGGGACTGACCAATGCCGACATTCAGGTGCTGGCCGGCACGGGCACGGTTTCGGGCATGGCGCCGAGCGGTACGGCGCCTTCCGATACGTGGACGTTTACCCTGACGCCGGCCGCGCCTCCGCTGACCAACGGCCGACACATACAGATGTATGCCAAGGCAGCGATTGCGTCCGACCGGAACGGGGCAAAAACAAGCGCTCCGTCGGCCACCGTTGACGTCAGGTTCAATGTAAATACGCCCTATCCGGTGTTCCGCTTCCTTTACGACTTGCCGACAGACAGCGTCTTCCTTTCGTCGCAGACGGAATTTACCTTTACCCTCATGACGAACGGTTCCACGGGCAATGGCATAGCCGACGAAATATATGATACCGGCGGCCTGGCCTCCGGCAATATCATCAACAACACGACCATCGGCAACCTGATCGAAGTGCTCAAAAACGCTTCGCCACTCCCGGCTACCGCATGGAAGGCCACGGTTGAATCCGGAAACCTTGTCCGGGTCACCGCGCAGTCTCCCTTCCAGTTCGATGACGGCGACTATGTCGTGCGGCTGAAACCCGGCGTGATTCAGAACAACCTCTCCAACTTGATGGACGAAAAGTTCGGCGGTTTCAGGGTGAGAATTCCCCGGCTTCTTCCCGGTGGCGGTTGCAGCAGCCCCGACGAACATATCGGCTACGGAATAGCGCCTGCCCCGACAGCGCTGGACTTCCGGGGCGGCAGCGTGAGACTGGTCATCGTCGGCGAACAGCTGCATTATGCCGCAAAGGCACAGGCCCTGGAAATACGGCTCCCGGCTTCGCTGGGCGGCAGGAGCGTCGTTCCGCAGGTCGCTGCCGCCGGCGATTCGGCTTTCCATACCTTGACCCTTCCGTGGAACAGTAAAGCCGTCGAGACGGTGTATGACTTTGAAGTGAGGCTGTTTGGCGTCCGGGCGCCGGGCGGTTCGGGCTGTTCGAAAGCGCCGGTCGGCAAGGTGACACAGTCGGCAGCACCGTCCATACATGTGGCGCCGCCCGTATGCAGCGACTGCTCATCCGGCGCCTCGGCGGACGAATGGTTCGATCCTTGCGAAAAGACCTTCACGGTAACGGTTCCCGAAACGGGTTCCGACCGGGAAGTAACCATTACCTACCTGGGGCTGGCCGAAAACTATCTTGTGGCAAAGGATGGCGGCCAGTGGAAAAAGCTGATGCTGCCGAAAGGCATTACGGAATTTACCCTTGCCTATCGAACGCTGAGGGTGCCGGACGAACTGGAAGGCGGCTCGGGCGCAATCGTGGTCTCAACGCCTGCCCTGCCGGGCGATACGTCCGTCCGGTTCCGCTTCTGGAACAGTCCGGATTTGAGCGACATGGTCTATATGCCGCGCACGACTCAGTATGAGGGTCGGCTGGAGCTTCACATCCGCGGCGGTTCGCCCGGATTGCTGCGCAGCTTCGATCACGGCCGTTCCTGGGAAAATGCCCGGCTGCCGGTTACGCCCTTCCGGATTGCCAACCTGGAAGACGTCATTCTGTTTCGCGAGCCGGGAGGGTGCGATGAAGTTGAAGTCCCCATACCGGTCAACGGAACCGGAGGCATGACCCTTGAACGGAAGGTGTTGATCCCGCGCTGCGATCACCTGACCACCAGTCCGCCGCCCGGAGAACATTTCGTGAAAAGCGGAAAGGATTTTGTATTCACCCTCACCCTGAGCGGCCCCTATGCGGGTGGTATACCGGAGGTCTCGACCGGCCGTCAGCTTTCGCCCGATGAAGTGTATATCACCCCGCTGGGCAGGGATGCATATCGTGTACGGATACCCGCTCTGCGGGAAGATATCCGGGTGATCTTCCGGGTGAACGGCAGCGAAATTTATCCGACGGGCAGCGAACCGGTGGAATCGACGCGGATAGGAACTGGAGAGGGATGCGTATACATTACGGCTGCCGCCGCCGACAACGCGGAGATATACACGTTGACGGGCGCGCTGCTGAAGCGTATCCCGGTCTTTGCAGGCAAAACGGTTCGGACGCCGTTGAGCGCGGGATTTTATCTGGTTATACTCGGCGGCGAAACCCGTAAAATCGCAGTACATTAAATGGAAAATGTTCTTTTGATGACAGAATTTGAGTTTTGATTTGATTGTTAGTAGTGGCAGGAATCATGAAACGGTCTGAAATGAAACAGTATCCGTACTTTCAACTTTTTCATGCATTTTTTAAACCGGAAATGTATTTCCTGCCGGATTGCAGAAAATCCGTCGGCAAACCTGGACTGATGACAGTTCGGGTTTGCTTTTTTCCCCGCATCTGTGTGCGGCGTAAGCGGACGGAATAAGAACCTTTTAAACCGTAAAAATGTTTATTACAACAGATAGTGGAAAGAACGGAGTGATGGAAACACAGAGACGTTTGTTCGAGATCATCAGGTCGCGCCTGCCGGAACAGTACCGTTTGGTGGATGTGGTCGAAGAATCGCTGCAGGTGAGTACCGACTCGGCCTACCGGCGGATTCGGGGAGATAAGGAACTGTCGTTTTCGGAATTGAGGAAATTGTGCCATTCCTTCCACTTGTCGATGGACGAACTGCTGAACTACGATTCGGCACAGGGCGCCCTGTTTTGCTTTGCGTCGATCAAGGCGGAGCCAGCCAACTATCTCCGCTACATCGAACAGCTGTCGGAAATCTTCGGCGTACTGGCCGCCGCCGAAGACAGGGAAATGTTTTTCACGGCGCAGGATATTCCCTTCTACCATTTCCTGAATCAGGAAATGCTGTTGCTTTTCAAGTTATATGTATGGTATGACAGCTTCACGCCGGAGCGTATTTCCTTCCGCGAATTTCACAGCCGGATGGACCTGGAGGCCTGTCGGTCGCTTCACGAACAGCTGCTTTGGAAATACCGGCAGGTTCCGTCCGGGGAAATATGGACCGACCAGACGGTGAACGCAATCCTGAGACCGCTGGATTTTTATCTGGAAATCGGCGCGTTTGACAGCCGGGAGACGGCGCTCCTCCTGCTCCGCCAGCTGCTCGAACTGCTGGACGGAGTGAGTCTTTCGGCGCAAACCGGATACAAAGACCCTGAGAGGCGCACGCCTTTTTCTCTCTACCTCTGTTCGATCGATCCGGGGAGCAACATGATGCTGATCCGCTGCGGCAGCGAATGGACCTGCACCGTCAAACTCTATACGATCAATCGTGTGACGACCAATAACATCACCCTGTGCGAGGAAACCCGCAAATGGATCAACAACCTGATTTTGAAATCAACGCTGATCAGTGGCGGAACATCGGAACGGGAACGGCTGAATTTTTTCCGCACCGCGAAAGACAGGGTGGAGGCGCTGATCCACAAGGTGGAACAGAAGAAGTTTGCCTGACTGCAGGCGCTGCCCTTTCCGGCCGGAAGCCCGCAACCCCGTTATTCGTAAAAAACCGCAACCTTCGATTCCTTTTTTTGCAAAAATCCATATCGCCGCTCCAATGAACACCCTGCGTTTTTTTTCAACACGCGCCGCAGGCCCGCAAGCCGTTTTTTTTTGCGGAAAACGTCAAAATCGCCGGAAAACAGGCGGAAATCCGTTTTACGACCCCCGGAACGGAACCTACCTTTATGTTGAAATAAGGACTTTTTTATGCGTAGAATCATGCGAACAGGTATGAACATTGGTCCGGGTTGCGGTATGTTGCCGACGGCTTCCCGGAGGTATGGAGGCAACCGGGGGGACGGCCCTCCCGCGGCGGAAAGGGAGAACGGCCCTACGCCGGTAACCGGCGAAGAGGCTCTCCGGCTGCGGCAGCCCGCGCCGGAGCGGCGGCAATCGCGCGGAATCACCCGGCACGCCTATTTCAAGGCCGCGAACACTGCCGTCAGTTTCATCCGGGAACACCTGCACGAGGCCATCAGTCTGGGCGACCTGGCCGGAGCCGTTCATATTTCGGAGTTCCATTTCCACCGGATTTTCAAGGCAATGCTGGGCGAATGTCCGGGCCGGTATATTCAGCGGCTGCGCATGGAAAAAGCCGCACTCAAGCTGACGGCAACCGACCGGACGCTGACGGAAATTGCGGAACAGACAGGCTATCAAAGTCCTCAAGCCCTCTCGAAAGCTTTCCGCAAATACTATGG
>JAISMO010000138.1 GCA_031276675.1 Tannerella sp. | reverse complement strand
TTTGACCGCCACCCGCAAATCCGAAGTCATCACCGAAAAGCAAACCTTAAAATCATCTTTGGCCATGTCTATGCCAGCATTCTGTTTAATAATCTCTTTTTTCATCTCTGTTTTTTTGTCTGTCACGGACCGGAATTTCCACACTGCCTTTTCCCGTCTGTTTTACGCGGGATTACCTGTCAACAAGGTATCTCCAAGTACTTTGTTCAAGCCTGTGAGGGAAATAAAGGGTAGAGATTTTTTTCTCTCAGTAACGGTATAGTCTTTGACTTACCCGGTTGTTTTTGCTCTTCTACCCTTTCCCGATGATTCGGCAAATTTACAACATTTGTTAATCATCGGCCCCTTTTTTTCCTGACACAAAGGTACGAGGTTGTTTTGCAGGGAAAATCAGGTGAAATGAGGTTTTATCGTTGCCTGTCCAACATGAGGGGTTGTTATATTCCATTGATTTTTCATCCCTAAATGCGTCATACCCTGCACGGAAAAGCGAGGAAGGAAACAATCGGATCGAACTGTAAACAGTTGTTTTTATGTTACCTATTTATAGATTAACTGTTTCGCTTCGCTCGCATTAAGAAGTAGTGTCTGTTTGTCGGATGTCGAGGGGTATCCGTCACGGTCAGCAACCGGAGGAAAAGATTCCCGTGCGGAAATTAATCAGGCTTGTCTTCATTCAGCGCATGATATTCAATGAGTCCCTGAATGGAAGACACTTTGATCAGGTCTACTTTGGTGCCGAATTCCACGGCGATCACCTTCAGTATTTCCGCAAAGGTAAAAGCGCCCGATCCGACAAACCGTATCCGGTAATCCTTGTAGTCATACTGGCAGATGTTGCGCGTAAAGAAATCTCTCAGATTTTGAATCAGCAGGTTGTAGACATATGGATTCTCCAGATTCTCCGCCAGAAAGCGGGAGACGAATACCAGAAAGCGGGTAGGAGAGGTGCTTTCGTAGACAGCATCCATAACGTCATCGGCCGTAATACCGAATTTCTCGTAAAAAAGCGTTGCCAGTTCTACCGGCACGAGGTCTTTCAGCAAATTGGCCAGAAACAGTTTGCCAAAAACGGCTTCACTGCCTTCGTCTCCCAGCACATATCCCGCGGGTCGGACGTTTCTGACAATTTTTTCCCCGTTGTAAAAGCATGAATTGGATCCCGTTCCCAGGATGCAGGCAATTCCGGAATCGTTCTTGAACAAGCCGCGGGCGGCTGCAAGCAAGTCGCTTTCGACCCGGGTGACGGTTTTGAACTGGGCAATCAGCGATGACTGAACGATGTTTTTTTTCTCTTCGGTTGCACATCCGGCGCCGTAAAAATAAATCCGGCTGATCTTTCGTTTGAAAAACAATTCCGGCAAGTTAAGCCGAATGCTTCGGCTGATTTCTTTTCTTGTCTGAAAATAGGGGTTGATACCCTCGGTAATAACTTTCTGGATGAGGCGGTCTCCTTCAACCAAGGCCCACTCTGTGCGAGTGGATGTACTTTCTGCGATCAGTTTCATTGTCAGGCCATTTTTATTTTTACCGCAAATGTACATATTTTTAATCATATAAGAACGCCTTTAAAGCGGCTAAATCTTTTTGGGTGCCGGCCGACGTAATCCTTCACCTGATGACATGGCCGCGTATCCCAGGGCCTTCGGCTCTAAGGGCATGGAAAATACCTATTTTTTGGTATTAACCGGCCATGCCTGTTTCACCGAAAAGGCGTACTTTTGCGCCCAGTTTGAGAATATGAAACTATCGGAACTTCAAACAGGTGAAAAAGGCATCATCGTGAAAGTGACGGGACGCGGCGCATTCCGCAGGCGTATTACGGAGATGGGATTTATCCGGGGCAAGGAGGTGCAGGTCATCCAGAATGCCCCCCTGAAGGATCCGATTCAGTACCGTATTATCGGATACGACCTGTCGCTTCGCCGCAACGACGCACGGCTGATCGAAGTGCTCACACCCGGACAGGCTGCGGAGGCAATCGAAGGGCCGGCCGAGCCGTCACATGCCTTTACCGTTCCGGAAGACGAATTGCGCTCCCTGGCCATTGACCGGGGAAAAACCATCAATGTGGCCTTTGTCGGCAATCCCAACTCAGGGAAGACCTCCCTGTTTAACTGCGCTTCCGGCGCTCACGAACATGTGGGGAACTACAGCGGCGTGACGGTCAATTCCAAAAAAGCTGAATTTAAACAGAACGGCTACCGGTTCAGAATTGTCGATTTGCCGGGGACGTATTCGCTGTCGAACTGTACGGCTGAGGAAAAATATGTGCGCGACCATCTCGACAACGAACATCCGGACGTGGTTGTCAATGTGGTAGATGCATCCAACCTGGAGCGCAATTTCTATCTGACGTGCCAGCTGATTGACATGGACGTCCCGACGGTGATTGCACTCAACATGTACGACAGCCTAAAACGTCATGGCGACAGGTTCGATTATCCTTCCCTGGCGCGGATGATCGGGATACCTGCCGTTCCGACCAACGGGCGTACGGGCGAAGGACTGGAGGAACTTTTCAACCGCGTCATCCGGGTGTATGAGGAAACGGATCCCGTTCGGCGCCATATTCATATTAATTATGGGGAAACGCTGGAGGGAAGCATCCGGCACATCCGGAACCTGCTCCGCACGAACGGCGCCATCGAAGAGAGCCGCTCGAAACGCTACCTGGCCATCAAACTGCTGGAACGGGACCGGGAGGTCGAACAATATATCCGTCAATTGCCTGCGCACGAGGTCATCCTGAAAGAACGCGACCGGAACGTCGCGCAACTGGAGCATCTGCTGCATACCGACAGCGAAACGGCTTTTACGGATGCCCGTTACGGTTTCATCTCCGGCGCGTTGCGCGAAACGTATGAACCCAACCGGCTCGGAAACGTGTCGCGCACACAGATCATCGACACCTTTGTCACGCACCGATTGCTGGGCTTTCCCGTCTTCCTGCTGTTCATGTGGATCATGTTTGAAGCTACCTTCCGGCTGGGCGAATATCCGATGAACTGGATCGAAACGCTGGTGGAATCCGTCGGCGCTTTGGTCCAGCACCATCTGAGGGAAGGGCCTTTGAAGGATTTGCTGGTCGACGGCATCATCCGCGGCGTCGGCGGCGTGATTGTCTTTTTGCCAAACATCCTGATTCTCTATGCCTTCATTTCCTTTATGGAAGATTCGGGCTACATGGCCCGGGCGGCTTTTATCATGGACAAGCTGATGCATGCCATGGGGCTGCACGGGAAATCCTTCATTTCCCTGATCATGGGCTTCGGCTGCAACGTGCCGGCCATCCTGGCTTCGCGCACCATTGAAAGCCGCAACAGCCGGATACTGACGATGCTGGTCAACCCGCTGATGAGTTGCAGCGCCCGCCTGCCCGTCTATTTGTTGCTGGCGGGCGCTTTCTTTCCCGGTCAGGCCGGCCTTCTCCTGTTTGTCCTGTACGGGTCGGGGATTCTGCTGGCGGTCGTGCTGGCCCGGCTTTTCAAACGCTTCCTGATCAGGGGCGAGGATATTCCCTTTGTCATGGAACTGCCGCCCTACCGGATGCCCACGCTGCGATCCATCCTTATTCACATGTGGGACAAAGCCTACCAGTATCTTCGCAAAATGGGCGGCATCATTCTGATTGCCTCCGTCACGATCTGGTTTGCAGGCTATTTTCCGCGTGGGACGGAACAGGACAGGCGGTATGACGAACAGATCGCGGAGGTGTCGCAATCGCTGCTTTCGCCCGACGAAAAGCGGATGAAAGTGGAAGCGCTGGAACGGAGCAAGGCGATCGATCATCAGCAAAATTCCTTTATCGGACATCTCGGACAGGCCGTACAGCCCGTATTGCAGCCTCTGGGTTTTGACTGGAAAATCAGTATCAGCCTGCTGACCGGGATGGTGGCCAAGGAAGTGGTTGTCAGTACGCTGAGCGTATTGTACACGGGTGAAGAAAGCGACAGCGCTCAACTGACCGAACGGCTGAAGCAGAGTCGGGATGCGCGCGGGAATCCGGTGTTTACACCGCCCGTTGTACTGAGTTTGATGTTTTTCGTGCTGATTTACTTTCCCTGTATCGCGACCGTCACGGCCATTGTGAAGGAATCCCGTTCCCGGAAGTGGGGGCTGTTCGTCATCGGATACACGTGCATACTGGCGTGGCTTGTCGCTTTTGCCGTCCGGCAGGCCGGCATGTATTTTTTCGGAGGAGCGTGATATGTTTCAGGAGACGGCTGTTATCCTTATCGGCATACTGACTGCCGGATACCTCGTCTGGAAGCTTTGCCGGCGTTTTACCTCCTCTTCGACAAATTCCCCGTGTGCGGGATGCGGGGAGTGTTGTCGGTCGAAGATGCGTGACGAAACCTGTCTGCCGAAAGACGGAAAAAAGGAGAAGGGAACCGGTGATCCTTCGCACACGGCCTGACGACCGCGAACTGCCGGTTTTCAGTACCGTCTCAAAAGTGCTTCAGGGTCAGGGATACGAAATAAACAGGACGGAACAAATCACCGTTCAGGCACTTTCGTTGTGCCGAATAAAGCATATTTAACCGTGAAAATGCAGGCGATCGCCCTCCTGTACGGAAATATGTGATACTTTTGCAGCACAATTTAGGTACATGTAATTTAATGTCATCCATCGGTAGAAAATATATACTCACAACCGTCCCGCTATCGGTGGGACGGCTTTCGGTTAACGATATTTACGTTAATCGGGGGGGGGGGTTAACGTCTGTTGTAGTTCTTCCTCGCGAATCCGCATGTCCGTCCGTCGCAGCTGTCTCAACGCTGCGACGAACGGACTTTTTTTGTCTCCTGTAATTCATATTTAAATAAGATAGTTATGCAAAGAAAGAAATGGTTTTTTATGTTGTGTACGTGCCTGCTGAGCCTGACGGCTGCCGCGCAGGACAATGAGTTTTGGTTTGTTGCGCCGGATGTGGCATCTACACATGGTGACCACCCTGTCGTATTTGTATTTTCCAATCCAAATTCGGTAGCAGTGGATGTGCTTCTTGAGATATGGGGAGGACAAACAGGAGCTGCGGCATATTCTGATTCTCATAACGTTCCGGCGGGAGGAGCTAAAGTTGTACAGTTTTCTGCGAATGATGTTCATTCAAAAGTGGAAAATCCGAATCCTTATGCCGGACAAAAAACGAAGTATGGCATTCACATTACAACGACTAATCAGGAGAAAATTCTGGCGTATTATATGGTGCTTCACGAGAGCCAGCGTGATCTCTTTTCGCTAAAAGGGAAACCGGCTTTGGGAACGGAATTTTATGCTACGTTCCAGGGAACGGAAGAAGGCCCTAACAATATTAGGTATTACGGGCAGGGGGTCAATAACAACAACAACTATAATATGGGCGCCGATCAGATTGATATTGTAGCTACCGAAGACGATACAGAAGTAAAGGTCGATTTGACAAAAGACTGTTTAAATGGAATTTCCGGTGGGAAGTTATCTGCAAGCACGTCCCATACATTTACCCTGAACAGGGGAGAAACCCTTAAATTAAGAGAAGACACGATCGGTGATACTAATACTTATATGGCTATTGCAATAAAGAAGAATACCGGCACACTGGCCGGTACAAAAATCAAATCCGACAAACCCATTGCCGTTACAATCACGGAAGATTGTGTTCAAAATGCCGGCGCAGTAGATTTGCTCGGCGACCAGATTGTGCCCACCGACATGGCCGGCACGCGCTATGTAGTGATCGGCGGATTTGCAACATATACTGATGCTAATCCCGCCAGTGCCGGTATCGCTCATACTAAATCTTCGTATGGCGAACGGATCGATTTTACATCCACTGGAGCCGATTCTGTCACTGTCCATAAAAAAGGTGGTTACGTCGGACATCGCTTTACAAAAGCCGGCGATACATGGCATGTAAATTTAGAAATAAATGCTAATGGACTGACAACGGATACCGCTGTTTTTGTGGAAGCGACGGCGCCGGTATACTGTTATCAGCGTTCGGCGGCCAATCAGGAGATGGGCGCTGCGATTATGCCCTCCATGTATTCCATCAGCCAGAAACAGATTTCTTTTTATAATGCCAACAGTAGCAAAACCAACCATATATTTTTGGTTTTTCGAGAAGGATGCGAGAGTGGATTTGTATTTAATTATAAAAAGACGGATGGTACAGACACGGTAATGGTATCCCCAACTATAAACCCGCAAGACATTCCATTCCCTGCGAGTGTCAAATCGAAAAACTGGAAATATGCCAGGGTGGCTCTGCCAGAAGGAATAACCAACTCAAAAGACAAAATAATTACGGTGACAAACCTGCTATCGCCGTTTTCGCTGGGATATTTCAACGACAATAAGAGTTCCGCCAGTTATGGTTACCTGTCCGGTTTCGGCAGTTTCAAGTTTGACCTGGATACCATGTGGAGTTGTGTAGGTTCGCAAGGCTGTGAAACCAACTGTTCCGAGACCCGTCCGAAGTTTCAAACCGGCCTTGAAAATGCCGAATCCTGGACATGGGTTAGAAATGATACGGATACGCTTGGAAAGGCCTATCATGATACCACCATTACTGCCGACGTGGGAGGAAAGTATAAGGTGATTATCAATCAGGATCCGTTTACAATCACCGATTCGTGCTATGTGCTTGACGTAGTGTTTGACGCCTCCATGCACCGCCTGCCCGTGAAACCGGCCAAAGTGACTGTGCCGCAAGTATTCAATGTGTCATACGGGCCGGGCAAGTCTCTTCCTTCCGGTGAGGCAACCTCGAAATCCGATCCGGGCGTATATTACAAATGGGAATTGACTGGCGATGGCGGAGAAATCGTTTCGTCTGATTTGAATCATGTCGAAATCATCTGGAGCACGGCCGGATACAAGGAAGTGAATCTGCACATGTGGGCTACGGGTGTCGGCTGTATGCAAGGCGGCGAAAAAATACTCAGGACATGCGACACGACGCTGACTTATTGCGTGAAGGTGTATCCCAAGCACATCGGTTTCTTTGTGGATCAGCAGGTGGACAGCGGCCGGGCAGTCGCCGGTCCGCACGACGGCACAAGCTG
>JAISMO010000126.1 GCA_031276675.1 Tannerella sp. | reverse complement strand
TGAGCTTCAAACGCTTCGTGATGCTGACGGTTGAGAGCCGCGGCGAGGTTCGTCGTTCACGTGTCTGAGGAACGCCGCTTTGATGGTGAACTGTTTGCCGTGCGAACCTTTTTATATATTTTGAATTGTGAAAAAAATATTTGTTTCCGTGCAAATCGGAAAAATATATCCGCAGAGACAGAAAATATCTCTATGGAAACAGACCATGTCTCAGTAGAGATATATTTCGTTGCAGATTATACAGAGTTCGTTGCAGAAGAGGCGGGAGTATGTCTCAGCAGAGATGAACTTCATCGCAGAAGAGACAAAGTTTGCCGCAGAATATATGAACGATGTCTCTGTAGAAACACATGCTGTTTCCGCAGAGATGTTTTCTGTCTTTGCGGATATTTTCGGCGTTTTTTCCCGTTATGCTTACTGTTTTCATCTTTCCTGTTATTTTCCGTATGTTTTCGGGTCGCAAATGCAACGGATTTTTTTTAATTCATATATCCGACGAATCATTTTAGCAATGAAAAATCAATAAGATGTAACACCCAAATCTCATTTTCACCTCATTTTCTCTACAAAACAACCGCAGTAGTAGTAGCCCAAAGACGGCACGCACCCGATTACCTTATTACCTCATTAACGGTCTATTTTCAGTTAATGAGGCAATCAGGTAATGGGTTGTCGGTTTATTACGGCTACGGAGATTGTTTGCCTGTTTTTGAATCAGGTGAAAATGAAGTTTTATCGTTGCCTGTCCAACATGAGGGGTTGTTATATGCTATTGATTTTTCATCCCTTCACTTGACGACATTGTGCTTTTTTTATGTAAAAGAGCTACTTGCCATCCCATGCAAAGATGGCCGCATCGCCGGGGTCCACCTCGCAGGTCGGCGTATAGGCGTTTGCGGGAACGAGCGTGCCGTCCTTCAGCACTTTCTTTACGGAGTGGTCGGTGACAACCGTCAGTTTCATCGGATGTACGCAGTCGCGGTTGACGATGACCAGAAAGCGACGCTTCCCCTTTTCCAGTACGGATACGATCGCTCCGCCGTCGCCTGTTTCCAGCGCCCTGACGGGTTCGGGCAGCTTCTCAAGCCGCCGGGTACCCTCGGGAATCCGTTTGCCGGTATGTCCCGTCGAAACGACCTTTGCGCCCAGAAAAACACCGGCCACGTTTTGCAGTTCCCGGTTGACCGCCTGAATGCGGTCGTATACGTCGGTACGTTTGCCGTCGAGACCGATGGGCGCATGATTGAAGTCATACACCGGATCGCCGGTGGGATTCCAGTAGGTGAAGTATTGCAGCGCCTGTGCGCCATAGGCCAGGTTGCTGTACATCTGGAGCTTGATTTCACCGACCGAAGGCGCCGGGTATGAGGCGTGGGCTACCGAAAGCGCAAAGGCCCAGAAGGGAAGTCCCGTCTTTCGGGAGGCCGCGGCAATCTCCTCCAGATTCCGGTACCATTGAGGCCGGAGCAAAAGGACGCCATTTTCCTCGACGACGGGATAGTGGTCGAACGAAATGAACGGAACGGGCACCTCCTTCAGAAACTCGTTCACATACTCGGCATACGATCCCTTGCCGTATTGCGACCGGGTATCCATGCCGAGCTGATGCAGGGCGGCATAGTTGGGAAACAGATTGATATAGCAGTAATGCTTCGCGTCGACCGCCTGAATCCGTTTTGTCCATGCGCCCAGTTCGGGAAAATCCGTTGCGCTCGGTTCGTCTCTCAGGTGGTAACCGGAGAGCGCCGGATGATGCATGATCCGTTTGACCGTTTTTTCCGGTTCCGTTTTCAGTTCCGGACAGCTCGCCATCACTTTGACGCCCGCCTGCTGTGCCACGTCCAGGGCTTTTTCCAGAGCCTCGATACCGGAATAGCCCGAATAATTGATGTTGATGCCCGATTCCTTCAGTTCCAGGAACCGTTCCAGGGTGGTTTCCGCTTCCGGAACACCCACCCAGGCCACAATGGGTATTTCACCCTCCGCCTTCAGTTTTTCCTGCGAAAAAGCAGGGAAACCGAGGCATACAAATAATGCTGTTGCTAATAAATGTCTCATAACAAATAATTTGGTTTGTAAGTTATAAAATTCGATAAGTAATTAATTTGGGCTTGCTGTCTGCCGGCTCGATTCTTAGCAGTACGCCTTCGCCTGCTTCCAGACAGAGGGACAGCTGATCCGCCGCCTCGTGCAGAACGGACTGTTTGCCGCCGTCATGCTTGTCGCAGGCGTATATCCGGAAGGTGTCTTTCAGCGGAATCACATATTCGCGGTCGGCCGTAAAATCTCTGTTGAGAAACAGGATATAGGCATTGTTTTCGCGGTCCGCAAATTCGCCGGCGGAAACGTGTGCCGGCAATCCGGCCAGCCAGGGCGACGCGGCCGGGCGAGCGGCATACGCATCCGGTACCGGAGTGTCTTCCGCATGGTAGACGGCGGTTGATTTCAGATGCAACAGCGTGTTGCCGAGCGCCCGGAGTTCGCTGTTGACTTTCTGCTGGATATCAAAGAGAGAGGCCCTCTCGCCCTTTCTGTCCACCGCGGAACCCAGCGCCGTATAAGTGGACAGCCCCTTCACGCCATACATCACGGCCGCCCATGCCTGAACGGTAACGTATGCCGGAAGGATCACCGGATTGGCATCGTTCACCTTCACCGTCTGATAATAGAACCAGTGAGGCAGTTCATGCCGCAGCGCCCGATCCCGGAACAGTCCCATATCTTTCCAGAACAGGCTTTGATAGAATCGTTCCGGCGTGGTGTCGGCGGGCGACTGGAAAGGATAATAATCCATGCTCAGGACGGCCGGATTGACTTCCGCAATGTACCTGTCCACATATTCGTCATACCGTATACGTGCCGTCTCCGTCCATCCGAAAGGTTCGTAATAGCTTGGCAACAGTACCGAAAATCCCAGCAGGTCCGGACGGCGCCGTTCAAATTCGTCGGTATATTCCCGTACCGTCCCGTAGTCTCCGGGATGCGGTTCGTCGCAGATATATACCGATTTGAGTGAGGGATGCGCCCCGTAGCGTTGAAGGAACGTTTCCACCGAATCCGGGTGAAAGGGCTGGAAACTGCCCTGTTCGAGTCCGCAGTGCCAGCCCCCGACCACCGACAAATCCTGCGCCATGACGCTTAGCCCCTGACGATCGCACTCCCGAAGGATCGCTTCCGTTACGTGAGCAGGTTGCCAGGCCGTTTCCACATAATTGAAGCCGGCTTCCTTCAGCGTGGTCACGGCTTTGGCATAATGGCCCGAATCCCCCACAGCCACAAAGGTGGAGAGAAAAAATTCCTTTTGCACCCATGCCCGTCCCGGATGCCGGACGCCTTCGCTTGTGATTTCCTGCACGGGGAGCG
>JAISMO010000027.1 GCA_031276675.1 Tannerella sp. | reverse complement strand
ATCCGCTGTTTGCGTTCTTCTTCCAATACCTGTTTTTTGCGCTTGCGAAGTGAGGCGTTATTGGCATCACTGCAAAAACGAGTGGTTACGGTTTTTACTTCAAAGGCTTTTCCGCAATGCTCGCAAACTTTGGGTTATTTCCATTTACCTGCTGCCAATATTCACCAACAAAAAAGCGGTAAACTTTTGGTTTACCGCTTTCTATCTATTTTTGCTATTGGCTTTGTGAGGGGCGTTATTTCACTTCCTCAAAGTCCACATCCGTCACGCCGCCGTCCTGTTTGCTGTTTCCTCCCGATTGTTGACTTCCGAAATCCGGCGGAGGAGTAGAACTTCCCTGAGATGCGCTCTGTGCGTTGTACAAGTCCTGGCTGGCTGCCTGAAAGACGCTGTTCAATTCTGCCGAAGCGGCGTCGATACGGGCCATGTCCTGCGCTTTGTGCGCCTCTTTTAACTTGTTCAATGCCGCCTCAATGGAAGTTTTTTTATCTGCCGGAAGCTTGTCGCCCAAATCTTTCAACTGTTTCTCCGTCTGAAAAATCAGGCTGTCGGCATGATTCAGCTTCTCAATGCGTTCCTTCTCTTTCCTGTCCGCTTCTGCATTGGCCGCCGCTTCTTCTTTCATCCGCTTGACCTCTTCTTCGCTCAGTCCGCTGGAGGCTTCGATACGGATGCTTTGCACCTTGCCGGTACCTTTGTCCTTTGCCGAAACGTTAAGTATTCCGTTCGCGTCGATGTCGAACGTCACTTCAATTTGAGGTACACCGCGCGGGGCAGGCGGTATGCCGTCCAGATGGAAGCGTCCGATGGACTTGTTATCCCGCGCTATGGGACGTTCGCCCTGCAAAACGTGGATTTCAACAGACGGCTGGTTGTCGGTTGCCGTGGTGAATACTTCCGACTTCTTGGTCGGGATGGTCGTATTTGCTTCAATCAAGCGTGTCATCACGCTCCCCATCGTTTCGATACCGAGCGACAGCGGCGTTACATCCAGCAAGACCACGTCTTTCACTTCGCCGCTCATCACGCCGCCCTGAATGGCTGCGCCGACAGCAACCACTTCATCGGGATTGACGCCCTTGGAAGGCGTCTTGCCGAAGAACTTCTCGACCAGTTCCTGAATAGCCGGGATGCGGGTTGAGCCGCCGACCAGGATTACTTCATCGATCTCGGAGGTCGTCATTCCCGCATCGGAGAGCGCTTTCCTGCACGGTTCGATACATGCCTGAATCAGGCTGTCGGCCAGCTGTTCGAATTTTGCGCGCGTCAACGTTTTCACCAGATGTCGGGGAATGTTGTTCACCGGCATGATATACGGCAGATTAATTTCTGTACTTGTCGAACTCGACAGTTCGATTTTCGCTTTTTCTGCCGCTTCTTTCAGGCGTTGCAGCGCCATCGGATCCTTCCGCAGGTCGGCGCCTTCTTCCTTCAAAAATTCTTCGGCCAGCCAGTCGATGATGACATGGTCGAAGTCGTCGCCCCCGAGATGCGTGTCTCCGTTAGTCGATTTCACTTCAAACACGCCGCCGCCCAGTTCGAGGATGGAGATATCGAATGTTCCGCCGCCAAGGTCAAACACGGCAATCTTCATGTCTTTCGATGCCTTGTCCAGACCGTATGCCAGTGAGGCGGCCGTGGGTTCGTTGACGATACGCCGAACCGTCAGGCCGGCTATTTCGCCGGCTTCTTTCGTTGCCTGACGCTGTGCGTCGCTGAAGTAGGCCGGTACGGTGATTACTGCGTCCGTCACCTCATGACCCAAATAGTCTTCGGCCGTTTTCTTCATTTTCTGGAGCGTCATGGCCGATATTTCCTGAGGGGTATACAGACGCCCGTCAATATCCACACGCGGCGTATTGTTGTCGCCCCGCACCACCTTGTAGGGGATGCGTGCGATTTCTTTCTGCACCTGATCATACGTCTCACCCATGAAACGCTTGATGGAGAAAATCGTTTTTTGCGGGTTGGTAATGGCCTGCCGTTTGGCTGGATCGCCCACTTTACGCTCGCCTCCTTCTACAAACGCAACGATCGAAGGCGTTGTTCTTTTGCCCTCGCTGTTTGCGATGACTACCGGTTCGTTGCCTTCCAGTACGGATACGCAGGAGTTGGTAGTTCCCAAATCTATTCCTATAATCTTTCCCATAATTTTATACTGTTTCCTTTCAAATTTTGATGTTTTTTACAGCTTTCCATCAAATTACGTGCCAAATGGAATAAACAGCCGGCATCAGAGATGAAACTGACAATATGACGGATGTTTGGAAACTCTCCTGACAAAATACGGTTTTTCCAACCCGGAGCTTTGTGTCCGGTGGATTTTCGGCCACCCGAACGAAAAACAGTGAAAAAATACAGGGGGAACGTGCTGTGCGGTTTACTGCCGTTAAAGCGGCGGAAGCGACTGTAGCTCCTGCCGGTTTTGGACTGTCCGAAAACGGATTCCGGTTCTGCGGGACGTTTGTAAATATCCCCAACCTCCGAGTAATTTACTCCGAAGTCCGAGTAATTTACTCATGTTACGCGGCATCCGGACTTGTCCCTCGCCGACAGGGCTGCCCGATGGCCCTCGCTATGGCCGACACGCCACTATGCATTAGAGTGGGACTCCACCATACATTAGAATGGATGCCCACTATACATTGGAGTGGATGCCCACTCTGCATTGGAGTGGAAGTCCACTCTGCACTGGAATGGAAATCCACTCTGTACTGGAGTGGAAATCCACTCTGCACTGGAGTGAGCGTACATTATTACACGATTACACGGGACGGACTGCCTGCATCAAGGCTGCCCGATGGATGATGCGTAATATGGGTAATTTACTCCAAAGTCCGGGAAAATTTCTCCGACGATGGAGTAAATTGCACGAACGTTTGGGAGAAACAACCGGCCCGAACCGCTTATCGGCGCATCCGGCTGTTTCCCGCTTTCGGGTTGTGCCGTTTTACGCCGGTTGAGATGCCGGAGAAAAATAATGATTACCTTTGAGGGCTTTTAGCGGACCGGTCCGAAAGAAGACGGCTCCGTGATGCGGATCAGAATTGTGGAGTTTTATAAAAATGCAAGGAAAATGAAATACAAGACTGTTATTTGGATGATTTTAGGCCCTCTTGTCGCGGGCTTTATGCTGTCTTCCTGTCGGGAGAAGAAAGATACCGTACCCTCTGCCGTATATACGCAGTGGGTGAGCGCCTGTACGGGCGGCGTTGTTTCAACCCGGTCAACCGTCCGGCTGGAGCTGACGCAGGAGTTGCCGGTCGTTGAGACGGGTGTGGAACAGAAAAACAAATGGTTCGGTTTTTCTCCGGCGCTCAAGGGGAAAACCCGCTGGGTGAATAACCGTACCGTCGAATTTGTGCCCGACTCCGGCGAACTGAAGCCCGGAACGCTTTATCATGCCACCTTTGCCCTGGGGCAAGTTGTCAAGGTGGACAAAAAGCTGGCGGAATTCAGTTTTTCTTTTCGTGTGGAAGAACGCGATTTTGCGGTGAAAATCCTCTCGCCGGTCGTCTCGGCTGCGGCAACGGATCGGGTCACCGTCACGGGGGAAATCCATTTCAGCGATCCGCCCCGGCAGGCTGACGTGGAGAAGATGATCAGCGTTTCCGGAGACGGAGCATCGTTTCAGCCGACGATTGAGGCGCTGGAAAATGCGCACAGTTATCGTTTTACGGTCGGGGACATTCCCAAAAAAGAAAAAGAAAGCAAACTCGAAATCAAGGTCTCCGGAAAAGCGATTCGGGTGGATAAGGAAATCAGCGAAACCGTACGGATTCCGGCGATCCGTTCGTTTGAACTGTGGTTGTCTGAAGTGATCCGGACACCTGATTACGGATTGCAGCTGACGTTTTCGGATCCGGTATCCGACAGCCAGGATTTGAACGGACTGATTACGCTCGAAGGCATCCCGTCCTTTGTTTCGCAGGTGCAGGACAATAAAATCAACCTGTTTTTCGAGCGTAAAAACGGACTCGGCGCCCTGACGGTGCGGGTGGATCAGGGACTGAAAAACATCCATGATAAAAAACTGAATCAAACCCACTCCCTGTCCGTCGCGCTGACTTCGCTGGACCCCAAAGTCGAATTTTTGACATCCGGCGTCATCCTGCCCGACTCGAAGCATCTGATTTTGCCTTTCCGCGCCGTCAGCCTGCGGGCGGTCGACGTGAAAATCATCCGTATATTTGAAAACAATGTATTGATGTTTCTGCAAGGCAATAACCCCTTTTCTTCGTCGTCCTCCCACATCTCCGAGCTGCGAAGGGCGGGACGCCTGGTGTATAAAAAAACACTCCGCCTGGATGGCGACGCGAACAAATCGGTGTTTAACAGGGAAAACTATTCCCTTGATTTAAGCCATCTCATCCGGCAGGAACCGGGTGCGATCTACCGGGTAGAGCTTTCTTTCAAACGGAATTACGCCGTTTATCCGTGCGAAAACAGTTCGTGGTCCGGCGAGGAGCTGACGGATGCGGGCGGGGGCGAAATCAGCGAAAAAGACGATGCCACGTGGGATATTCCCGTGGCATATTACAACCCGTATTATGAGGACAGTTTTAACTGGGATGAATATGACTGGAGCGAACGCGACAATCCCTGTCATGCAAGCTACTACATGCTTGGGGAACGGAACGCGGCCGTCAATGTGCTGGCCTGCGACCTGGGTCTGATTGTGAAAAGCAATTCGGACCATCAATTGTGGGTAACCGTGTCGAATTTGCTGGATACCCAGCCGGTTGCTAATGCGGAAGTGACGGCCTACAATTACCAGTTGCAGCCCGTCGGTTCCGCCCGGACAGACGAAAACGGATTTGCCGCATTCACGACCGAAAACAAACCGTTCGTCGTAGTGGCCTCAAGCCAGCAGCAGAAAGCGTATCTCCGGATGACGGACGGCGAGGAAAACCCGTTGAGCCGCTTCGACACCGGCGGCAAGGAAATCCAGAAGGGACTGAAGGGCTATGTCTATGGTGAACGGGGGGTATGGCGGCCGGGCGATACGCTTCACCTCTCATTCATGCTGGAAGACCGGGAACAGCGCATCCCGGACAGTCACCCGGTTTCCATTGAGGTATACAATCCCCGCGGGCAGTTCCATACAAAACAGGTGTCGACAAACGGACTGAACGGCCTGTACACGTTCGCGCTGCCAACCCGTGCCGACGACCCGACCGGATTGTGGAATGCCTGGGTGAAAGTGGGCGGAACCTCTTTCCACAAGGCTCTGCGGATTGAAACGGTGAAACCGAACCGGCTGAAAATTAATCTGGACATATCCGGTTCGCGGCTTTCCACAACGGACGGTACGACGCCGGCAACACTCCGTTCGGCCTGGCTGACGGGCGCTACAGCGCAAAATCTGAAGGCCAAAGTGGAAATTACGCTTTCCAAAGCCTCCACCCGCTTCAAGGGATATGAAAATTACCTCTTTCACAATCCGGCAACAGACTTTTCTTCCAGCACGTCGACGGTCTTTGAGGGGACGCTGAACGACCGGGGCGAAGCGGGCTTCGACCTGCATGTGCCTCCGGCGGAAGAGGCGCCCGGAATGTTGCAGGCTACCCTTTGCAGCCGCGTGTATGAACAGGGGGGCGACGCCAGCTTTTCCTATCAGACCCTGCCCTGTTCTCCTTTCGAGACGTATGTGGGTATTGATTTGAACCGCAAGCCCTCCGAACCTTACCTGGAAACGGACGTGGAGCATACCTTTCACGTGGTGACGCTGAATGCGAACGGTCAGCCGGTGGACGCTTCCGATCTGGAATACAAAATCTACCGTGTGGGCTGGAGCTGGTGGTGGGGATATGAGGACGGGGCGTATGCCACGTCGTATGCCTCCTATCTGCAAAACGCTTCGATCAAGCCGGTCGCTTCCGGTCAGCTGCATACGGCCGGCGGAAAAGCCCAAATCAAATTTCAGGTTAATTATCCCGACTGGGGATCTTACCTGGTCTATGTGAAAGACCGCAAAAACGGACATGCCTGCGGTGGAACGGTCTACGTGGACTGGCCGGACTGGCGGGGACGTTCAAACAGGTCGAACCCGGACGATGTCCGGATGCTTACTTTCGCTACCGGGAAGACCTCCTACGAAGCTGGAGAAGAAGCGACGGTCATGATTCCGGCGGCCCCCGGCGGGCGGGCCTTGGTAACGCTCGAAAACGGATCGGAAGTGCTGAGCCGCGCATGGGTGGACATGCCCGCCTCGGGCGACGCCAAATACACCTTCACGGTGACGGACGGCATGGCTCCGAACATCTATGTGCATATCAGCCTGCTGCAACCTCACGAACAGACGGTGAACGACTTGCCGATCCGCATGTACGGTGTCGTGCCGCTCTTCGTAACCGCTAAAAATTCCGTTCTGACACCCCGCATTACCATGGCGGACGTGCTGCGCCCCGAGACGGAATTTACGGTAAAGGTGAAAGAAGCCGGCGGCAAGCCCATGACCTATACACTGGCCATAGTGGATGAAGGACTGCTGGACCTGACGAACTTCAAGACGCCGGATCCGTGGAACGAATTTTATGCCCGCGAAGCCCTGGGCATTCGCACCTGGGATTTGTATGACGCCGTGATCGGATCGTTTACGGGAAAATACGGTTCCATACTCGGCATCGGCGGCGATGGCGACCTTCGTGCGCCCGAGGGCAAAGCCAACCGCTTCAAACCGGTAGTACGCTTTATCGGCCCGTTTGCGCTGGGGAAAGGGAAAGAACGGACCCATTCGCTGACCCTGCCGTCCTATATCGGCTCGGTTCGCGTGATGGTCGTAGCCGGACAGCACGGCGCCTACGGAAAGGCGGAAAAGACGGTGCCCGTCCGTACGCCTCTGATGATCCTTCCCTCATTGCCGCGCACGGTCGGGACGGATGAAGAAATCGTTTTACCGGTAAATATCTTTGCCATGGAAAACGGCGTAAAGCATGTTTCCGTCAAAGTGGAAACCTCCGGCAAACTCCGGATAACCGGTCGGCAGCAGCAGGACGCAACCTTCTCCATCCCCGGCGACAGCATGATCCGATTCACCCTGAAGTCCGGCGCCGAAACGGGTATTGAAAAAGTAACGGTCACGGCTTCCGGAAACGGCCATACTTCCCGGCAAACGATTGAAATAGACGTGCGCAATCCCAATCCCCCGGTGTTGCATGCGACAGGCAAACTGCTGAATCCCGGAGAATCGGCTGATTTCACCTGGCAGCCAGACGGTGCACCCGAGGGGGATAACTGGGCCAAACTGGAGGCTTCGCGCATTCCGTCGGTAGACCTGAACCGCCGCTTCGACTACCTGTACCACTACCCGCACTACTGTTCGGAACAGTTGACCTCGCGCGCACTGCCCCTGCTCTTCCTTTCGTCTTTCAGGGAACTAAGCGAAAAAGAATCCGCCAGCGTCAAGACCCATATCCGCGAAGCCATCGCCAGCCTGTATACCCGTCAACTCTCCAGTGGCGGCATTGCATACTGGGCGGGCGATTCCCATACCGATTCCTGGATAACTTCGTATGCAGGCAGTTTTCTGCTGGCAGCAAAGGAAAAAGGCTATGAAGTCAACGAGGGCGTGCTCAGCCGGTGGAAAAACTGTCAGCGTGCCGCGGCACAGAACTGGCGACCGCAAAACGAACGCCGTCGATACGAACACAGCGACAGCGAATATGACCAGGCATACCGGCTCTATACGCTTGCTCTGGCCGGCGTCCCGGAAACGGGCGCCATGAACAGGCTGAGGGAAGCAAAAAACCTGTCGCAGCAGGCACGCTGGCGGCTGGCCGCCGCCTACGCGATAGCAGGCAAGGAAAAGGTTGCCGGTGAATTAATATTCAATCAGGAGACGGAAGTCGCTCCCTATCCGTTAAACAATGCCTGGTACGGTTCCCCGAGCATGGACGAAGCGCTGATTCTGGAAACGCTCATCCTGCTGGGAAAGGACAGGGAAGCCTTTCTGCTGGCGCAAAAGATAGCGCGGAACCTGTCCGAGGAAACCTCCTTTACGACCCAGACAACTGCCCATGCACTGGCAGCCATGGCGCGCCTGGCGGAAAAGACTGCCGGCACGCTGCAGTTCGAATGGTCGCTGAACGGAGCCGAACAGCCTCCGGTGAAAACCGCCAAAGCAGCCGTTCTGCAAGACCTGCCGCTCCGTCCGGCCCCCGGTCGGCTTACGGTAAAGCATACGGGCAGCGGCATGTTATATCTCAATCTTTCCTCCAGGACCAGGCCCTTGCGGGATTCACTGCCTGCAATGGAAAACCATATCCGGATGGATGTCTCGTACACGCAAGCGGACGGATCGAATATCGACGTTTCGCATCTCAGGCAGGGACAGGACTTTGTCGCTGAAATAAAGATTTCGAACATAAGCGGATACAGCGATTATACCAACCTGGCGCTGACGCAAATCATCCCCTCCGGATGGGAAATATACAACGAACGGATGGAGCAGCCGGAAGAAACCGACAGCGACCGGCAGCACACAACATACACGTATCGCGACATCCGGGACGATCGCGTGCTGACTTATTTTGATTTATCCCGTAACGAAAGCAGGATTTTTAAAATAAGGCTGATGGCCTCGTATGCAGGTTCCTTTGTACTTCCGGCCGTGCATTGTGAAGCGATGTATGACGCGAACGTGCAGGCACGAACCGCAGCTGGCCACGTCACCGTTGAACCGTAAGCAGTCGCGGGCGGATATTCAAAAAGTCTGTCTCTCTGCAATGTGTCCAAAAGGGGGCTGTTTCGCTTTTGAAACAGCCCCCTCTCCATTTTGTCATATCCATTCATTTCTGCAATCCGGTGGAAAAATCACAAGACATGGCAAAACCGGTATTTATACTTCGCACGGCATGGTTTTGTGCATGGCGCAGTTCGATAAAAGAGACTGCATCAAAATCAAGCCGATGACGCGGATCGGACAGATTTTCACGGATTTCAGTATACACACGATTCCTGTTTGTTTTTGATTGTTAAAGTAACAGGTTTGCCGACAGGCGCCTGTCAGGCTCTTCCGTAAATGTAAAGAGGTGGCCGTCGCCGTCGAAAAGAGCACTGACCATGTCATTTTTTCTGCCGACGGCGTCGGGAAGAAAACTGACATAGTCGGATCTTTCGCCTCAGGTTGCGGGAAGAAAACCGACTATGTCGGCAGTTCTGCCGCAGGTTGCAGCAAGAAAAATGACTATGTCGGCAGTTCCGCCGCAGGCGTCGGCAAGAAAACCGACTATGTCGGACGTCTGCCGCAGGCTGCGGCAAGAAGGCGGCTTTTTGTCTACCGGCCAATCAATATGTATGTGCTACATCTGAATATTCTCAAATGAGATAAAGGGCGTATTTTTGCACAGGCAAACGGGAATCGTATGAAGAAAAAAAGGCTGCTTTATGCACTGGAATCGGTCGGCGGCGGAACCCTGAAACATGTCACCGGCCTGAATCAGGATGAATTTGACATTACGGTGGTATTGCCGGATGAAGCGTATGAAGCGGATACGCAGGCTGCCGTTCTGCTTATGCGACTGAACGGCATCCGCGTGGATACGGTCTTTATGCCCGGACACGTATCCTTGAAAGATGTCCGTGCCCTGTTCGGGATTTGTTCCTATTTGCGAAAAAAACGATTCGACATGATCCATGCACACAGTTTCAAGGCCGGGGCGCTTTTTCGCATGGCTGCCTGTCTTGTGCATGTTCCGGTTATGGTATATACGCCACACTGTTTTTACTTTCAGGCATGTACGGGATATAAACGGCAACTTTACACAGGAATCGAGCGGGCGCTGGCCGGAAGGACACATGCCCTTGCCGTTTCCGGAACGGAATGGAGTGTATTGAAGCAGGCGCGGATTCGCCCGATTACGGAATCCGTCATTATCGACAATGCTATGTTCGTGATTAAATTTTTTCTCGACGGTTTTGCAGGCATTTTCAGCAAGACGGACCCGTAAACCGGGATTATCTATCAAACGGGAGATCGCTCCGGCCAGCCGGCGACTGTCCCTTTCCGGCACCAGCAGTCCGCTGTACAGGTGACGTACGGCTTCCGGAATGAAGTTTCGGATGGTACTGCAATAATCGTTCGGCAACCCGAAGATAATCGTACTGGTTTTTCCACGGGAGCACCCGGCCGATGTTTCCAACCGGCATGACATCGTCGGGCAAATGATACTTTTCGCGTAGCCGGCCGGACGTGTCGCCCGGAGTGAATCGCGAGAGGTTGACGCCATTGTATACTTCGCGCGG
>JAISMO010000026.1 GCA_031276675.1 Tannerella sp. | reverse complement strand
GAATACATCGCTTGATACCTTTTGCGGAGTCGGATTCAAGTTGGTGACCGAGGTCAGACGGCTGCAATCCCGAAAAGCTTCTTTTCCAATACTTGTCACACCGTCTCCAATCTCAACAGCAGTAATCGAGGAACGGTACGAATACCAAGGCGTATTACTGAACTTAATTAAATAATCCGTCATCGCCCCCGTTCCGCTAATCGTCAACGTTTTTTATCATTACCAAGCGTCCACGTCAGGTTTTTCCCGCATGTGCCGCGCTGTGCAAAACCTGTTGCGATGCCGGTCAGCAACAGCATACTCAAAATCAAAATCCCTGTCTTCACAGTTCTTTATTTTTAAATTGAATACATCCATTTTTGTGTGCTTTACGGTATGGACACTCAAGACTTATAAGTATGGACATCGCATACTGGTAAGTATGGACACCCTATACTTATAAGTATGGACACTCCATACTGGTAAGTATAGGGTCGCAGACCAAAATCAGATGATCGTAATGATGTTCGGATACTCGTATTCGCGTACGTTTTCGGTAAACTTCTTTGGGTTAGTGGTCAGTTGCGTGGCGACTTTTACCTTCCGGAAAGATTGAACTGCGGAAGTATCACCTCCCACTTATACAAGGACGGGAAGTTTTCACAGGCGATCAGGTTATATGCGCTCAACCGGATTGCCCTTGAGGAAAAGTCGGTCTGTATAACACGGGCACAAGGCTATAATATAGCGTTCATAAAGCGCTGTCTCGGTGCGGGACTTTTTGCCGCTCTACTCCTCTCTGCTCTTGAAACCGTTTCGGCGGTCTGTTCAAACACACTTTTTCCTTCACTTGATGACATTGTGCTTTAGCCAATGGAGGGGGAGGAAAGTTTATGGAAGGCATGACCCATAAGGAGTGTGCAACACTTGTTTTTGATATTCGCAACTACAGGGTTCATTCCCAACTTTCATTCATTGCCGGATGCTGCGTAGCATGTGCCAATCAGTTATGCCGTCACATTCAATCCGAGAAAAAGCAATGCGGCAACGATTGCACCGCACATCGGCGCCACAACGGGCAGCCAGGCATATCCCCAGTTGCTGTCGCGCTTGTTTTTGATCGGCAACAGCGCATGTACGATTCTCGGACCCAGGTCTCGGGCCGGGTTAATGGCGTATCCGGTCGTGCCTCCCAGCGCCATGCCGATCACGACGATCAGCAGGGCGACGGGGTATGGTCCGTCCATTTTTGCTCCGCCTGCCATCAGGACGCCGAATACCAGTACAAAGGTACCGATAAACTCGCTCAGGAAATTGCAGAAGAGCGACGGGATGGCCGGAGCGGTGGCAAAGACACTCAGTTTCGTATCCGCATTTTCCTCCGCATCGAAATGAGGCTTATACATCAGGTAGACCAGACACGCGCCGAAGATTGCGCCCAACACCTGAGCGAGCAGATAACCCGCTATGCTGCCCCTGAACAGGCCGGCCATGGCCAGTCCCAGCGTCAGGGCCGGATTGAGGTGCGCACCCGAATAGGGCGCCGAAATAAAGGCGGCGACAAACACGGCCAGTCCCCAGCCAAACGAAACGACGATCCATCCGCCCTGATGGCCGAATGTCTTTTTCAAACTCATGTTTGCACATACGCCTTCACCCAAAAGAATCAGCATGGCTGTTCCGATAAATTCAAACAAAATAGCTTGTTCCATGATATTTTATGTTCTATGATTTAATCCATGACTGCGACCGGTGGACGGCATCGGCCCATTTTTGTCCGGCCAGACGGGCGTCGAATACGGGATTTGGTTCAAATGTTGCTTCGATATGCCATTGCCGGCGGATTTCATTGACGCTGGGCCAGTATCCGACGGCCAGACCTGCCATGTATGCTGCTCCCAGAGCGGTTGTTTCCACCGTTTGAGGACGTATAACCTTTTTCCCCAATACATTGGCCTGAAACTGCATCAACAGGTTGTTTTTCGATGCACCGCCGTCGACCCGCAGTTCCTTCAGCCCGATACCGGCATCCAGCACCATGGCATTGACGACGTCCATGGTCTGGTAGGCAATGCCTTCGAGTGCGGCGCGGGCAATGTGCGCATCGGTAACTCCGCGTGAAAGACCGACAATCACTCCCCGCGCATATTGATCCCAGTAGGGTGCACCCAGGCCTGTCAAGGCCGGGACAAAATACACACCTCCATTGTCGTTCACCTGCCCGGCCAGTGTTTCGATATCTGCGGACGAGCGGATTATTTTCAGACCGTCGCGCAACCACTGGACAATGGCGCCCCCGACAAAAATGCTCCCCTCAAGCGCGTAAGAGGTGAGGCCGTTCAGCCGCCAGGCAATCGTAGTGACCAGGTTGTTTTCGGATACCACCGGCCGGTCTCCCGTATTCATCAGGATAAAGCAACCGGTGCCGTATGTGTTCTTTACCATACCCGGTTCGATGCACATCTGTCCGAAGAGCGCCGCCTGCTGGTCGCCCACGATGCCGGCAATGGGTACATGCGAGGCGAAGATCGTGGTCACGGTATGTCCGTACACCTCCGAAGACGCTTTTACTTCGGGCAGCATACTTCCGGGAATGTCAAACAACTGTAGCAGTTCGTCGTCCCATTCCTGCGTATGGATGTTGTATAACATCGTGCGCGAGGCATTGGACAGGTCCGTCACATGCGTCCGGCCTTTTGTCAGTTGCCATACCAGCCACGTATCGACCGTACCGAAAGCCAGCTGTCCCCGCCGGGCTTTTGCACGCGCTCCGTCTACATGATCAAGTATCCATTTGATTTTGGTTGCGCTGAAATAGGCGTCGATGATAAGTCCGGTCTTATCCCGGATAAGGGAAAGCAGTCCTTTATTTTTCAGTTCGTCGCAATATTCCGCCGTACGCCGGTCCTGCCATACGATGGCATTGTAGAGCGGCTCGCCCGTTGTCCGGTCCCATACGAGGGTCGTTTCGCGCTGGTTCGTAATGCCGATGGCCGCTATGCCGGTTCCGTTTATGCCGATCTTGGTGATCGCTTCAGCGGCTACGGCTGCCTGCGAAGACCATATCTCGTACGGATCATGTTCGACCCAGCCGTCGCGGGGGAAGAGTTGCGTAAACTCCTTTTGCGCAACCGAACAGGCTTCTCCCCTGCTGTTGAATACAATCGCTCTGGAACTGGTTGTTCCGGCGTCGAATGACAAGATGTATTTTTCCATATATAAAACTATATTCAGTGTTTTTCGTACGATCACCTCCGTTCACAAATTCAGGCAATATCCCTTTGCCGTTTCCGTGAAAAGGTCGACTTGCGCCCGCTCCCAGGCTGCGTCTTCACCCAGTTCTCCGGCCATCAGGGCTGCCACTTTGGGCGCCACCTCAATAGCCGCCCGGGCATCGAGAAACAGCAGCCGGAGCCTGCGTGCCAGAACGTCTTCAACGGTGAAGGCCATTTCCTCACGCACGGCCCAAACGACTTCCTTCCCTGTGTAATCATACTTCGGATGGAGCTTTTCGTTCCATCCACCGTTTTCACGCTGCAAAAGTAATATCTTTTCATAATCGGAGCCATAGACGTGGCTGAAAGAGGTCCGGTTCACAGCTTTTTTATATCCGTGAATGTGCAGATGTCCGGTTGTGCATTTTCTGTAAGGCAGGCCGGCAATGGTGATAGCTCTGTTGACGGTATCTTCCGCCATGCGCCGGTAGGTCGTCCATTTACCGCCGGTGACCGTGAGCAGTCCGCTTTTGGATACCATGATTTTATGACTTCGGGAGATTTCCTTTGTTTTTCTGTCGCCGCTGTTTTTGGCGGGGGCTGCCAGCGGTCGCAGACCGGCAAATACGGAAAGAACGTCTTCGCGCCGAGGTTGCTTCAGCAGGTAAGCGCCTGCCGTGCGCAGGATAAAGTCGATTTCTTCATCCAGCGCCTTCGGCTCCAGCACAAATTCGTTCACGGGCGTATCGGTTGTTCCCAATATCGCTTTTCCGTGCCAGGGCACGCCGAACAGCACCCGGCCGTCACTCGTTCCGGGAATCATGATTGCCGTGTCGCCTCCCAGGAAAGACTTGTCAACAACCAGATGCACGCCCTGACTGGGACGCACGATGCCGACTTTTTTCCGGACATCCATCTGCATCAGTTCATCAACAAATATCCCCGTTGCATTGATGACGACCCTGGCTTGCAGACAAAACGAACGGTTCGCAAGCATGTCGAGGGCGTTGACACCCGTAATTTTCCCGTATTCGTTTTTCGTCAGTCCGGTCACTCTGACATAATTCGTGCAAGCGGCGCCAAGTTCCGCAGCGGTTTGCGCCAGGTTAATCGCCATGCGGGAATCGTCGAACTGTCCGTCGTGATAGACCACGCCTCCCTTCAATCCTTTGATCCGGATTTGCGGAATTTCTGCCGTGACCTGTTTCCGGCTTACCGGCAGCGAACGGCCGAAGGCATGTTGGGCCGCGAGGAGGTCATACAGGGTCAGTCCCAGTGTATAGAACGTTTTTTCCCACCACCGGTAATTGCCGATGATAAACCGCTGGTCTTTTACCAGATGCGGGGCATTATCCCTCATCCGTCCGCGTTCATGCAAAGCTTCCGTCACCAGTCTGATATTGCCCTGCGCCAGGTAACGGACGCCGCCGTGTACCAGCTTCGTGCTGCGGCTGGAGGTGCTTTTTGTGAAATCGGACTGCTCCAGCAGGGCCACCTTATAACCTCTCGATGCGGCGTCTACCGCTGTACCCAGTCCCGTCGCTCCGCCGCCAATGATAATTATATCCCACCGAACGGATGAATCACTTAATAGAGCTATACTATATTTGCGCTTCATGTAATTTAACTGTAATGTTTGCACAAAGATAAAACAGTATTTTTATAACGGCAACTAATCCCGAAACTATTTTTATATATCATCGAAAGATTTTACTCAACATTCAAAAGCGACTGAAAAACCGTATCGAAATGTTTCAAAAGACAGGCGGGAAATCCTTCGGAGAGATGTATTTTTTTATTCCAAACTGTTTTCTGCTACTGATTTTCTTACTATGTTTGTGCCATGAAAACAATAAATAAAAACACAAAATATGGCCAATATAGCCGAACGGCAAAAATTCATCCTTGAACAGCTGAAAGAGCAGGGATACGTAAAAGTCAGCGACCTGAGTCGGGATTTGAATGCTTCGGAAGTAACGATCCGGAAAGACCTGAAATTGCTTGAAGAAAAGAAACTGCTGCAACGCAGCTACGGGAGCGCCAGTAATCTTACGTCAATTATTACCGACAAACACATTGATGTAAAGGAAAAGATGCAAGTCGACGAAAAACTGCGTATCGCCCGGGCGGCCAGTCAGCTGCTGGAAGCGGACGACAAGATCATCATTGCTTCGGGAACAACACTGCTGGCCTTTGCCCACGCGATTGACATCCGTGAACAGATTACGGTCATCACCTCGTCGGTCAAAGTATCGCTGTCATTGTGCTACAATCCCTTTATCGACGTTATCCAGCTGGGAGGGACGATCCGCAAAAATTCCGTATCGGTCATCGGCCATTATGCGGAAAGAACGCTGAAAGGCCTGTCGTGCAACAAACTGTTTATCGGCGTCGACGGAATTGATCTGGACTACGGACTGACGACCAGCGACCTGAACGAGGCCCGCATCAATCAACAAATGATAGCGGCCGCTCAGGAAACCATTGTTTTGACCGACTCGTCCAAGTTCAACAAGCGCGGATTCTGCAAAATCTGCGAGATTGATGCCGTTCACCATATCATTACCGATGCGAATGCTCCCGCCAGCGCCATCAAAAATTTTCAGGAACGCAATATCAAAGTAACACTGGTATAACGACGGGGTTCTTTTTTTCTGCTGCTTCACCGTCAAGCGCCCGTTCCCTCTCCCGATATAAATGAGGTTTTATCGTTGCCTGTCCAACATGAGGGGTTGTTCTATGCTATTGATTTTTCATCCCTAAAGAAGGCGGGAATTAAGAAGCAGAGATACTCCGGTGGAGACGCACGGCGACCGTTTTGAGCAATCGCTGTGGCGGCTATCCGCTGTTGAACCGACTGTTCTACAGGTCGAAGCAAGGTTTCTGCAGGGCTTTTTCGCAGGCTGTAGACTACAGGTTTTAAGTTGGCGACTGTAAGTTTTCAACCGGCGGTGCGTGTTTTCAGGCCGTCAGGATGCGCAGCAAAGCGGGAAGGCGCCCGGTGCAGCTGCCGGTAAGGACAGGCCGCTTTTGGGCCGTATCGGTCGTGCGTTTTTACGTTGGCGGCGCCGCTATTTTTTTCGCTTGTAGCAGGTTTCCAGTTCGCAATACTGACAGGCATACGGTCCGGGCCGCACCTCGCGGCCCAAGCCGATGATGCCGCTGATGGACTTGATCGGCGTCATCAGGCAAACGTCCGACAGGGTAATGCCACAGGGCTGCTGGCCCAGGAGGGCGAAGATTTTCCGCTGTTCCGTCAGGTGCCAGTTGCAATATCCCGGACTGAAACGTTTGGTATGAAGCATGTCCGGATAATCCGCCTCCAGTTTCTTCTCCATATGGTCGCCAGTTTTTTCCACCAGCAACGTCCCCATCACATCGAGCAGGTAGATGAGCAGCATGTCGCCGCCCGCCTTGTGGTGTTGCTGGAGCTGTTCAAATTCCCGGCCCGCGGTAGCCGCAAATACGGCAAACCGTACGGCATGTTCCAGCAAGGGGGTAATGGTGGCATGGGTAGCCAGCGAGTGTCCCCGGATGTGAACGGCCCTGTCCTCCGTCCGGCCTTCGTAGACGCAATACATGTACCGGGGTTTCACTTCCTTTTCCAGCAGGAGCAGCAACCTGCGAATCAAACTCAATACATGCCCGTCGGGCAGTGTTTTGCCGTATCCGATTTCTTGGAGTACTTCTTCCTGAGAGAGCGCAACATCAGGATAGGCAACCGGGCAGCCGTCCATGACGCTCAGGAGGCAAGCAGTTGTCTGGCCAGCGAAACGGCGGCATTGGCATTGCTGCTGTATCCGTCGGCTCCGATTTCCCCAGCAAAGGACTGACTGATGGGCGCGCCGCCGATCATGACTTTCACCTGATGCCGGATGCCGGCTTCTTCCAGCGCCCGGATGACCTCTTTCATGTAATTCATCGTCGTGGTCAGGAGCGCCGACAGACACAGGATGTCGGCTTTATGCTCAATGACGGAGTCGGCAAACTTCTCGGAAGAAATGTCCACTCCGAGATTGATCACTTCAAAACCGCTGCCTTCCAGCATGGAAGCCACCAGGTTTTTGCCAATATCGTGCAAGTCGCCCTTGACCGTTCCAATCACGATGGTGCCCGCGCGGGAGATGTTGCTGTTCACCAGGAGCGGACGCAGCAGTTCCAGGGCGCCTTTCATTGCCCGGGCAGACATGAGCAGTTCGGGCACGAAGGCTTTTCCGCTCTCGAACCGCTGTCCGATTTCTTCCATGGCCCTGGACATGCAGTCGTCGATAATCGACTTGGGATCTGCTTGCTGTTCCAGGGCGATCCCGGTTGTTGCGACAGCCTGCGCCAGGTTGCCTTTTAAAATAGCTTCATACAGTTGATTCAAATTTTCCATTCTGCAAAATGTTTTTTAATCGGTTATAGTTGTTTCAAATCGTTCTCTGTTCATTTCCTTTCTGTTTTACGGTTCACATTCAATAACCGTTCGTCGCCGTTAAGAAAATATGAGCCGGAACAATGCGTATCGTTTTGTTATTACGGGTTATACAATCGGTTTGCCGCCATGTAACAACGCTTCCTTCGGCGAGACTGAAATAATCCAACGCTTCAAACAATCCTTTCGTTTCCCGTTCCAGATTATCCTGATTTAATTCATAACATGCCTGAATACAGCATTTCACCTCTCCTTTTTGACATACGACAAAATCACATTCTCCCTTTTCGGAAAAATAGAAAATATCGCTATAATTCCGGCGCAGATGCAGAAATACAAGATTTTCGAATAGCTGACCGTAATCGTCTGAAAACGACGCGCTGTTTGCGTTAACAAATCCGGTATCAATTGAGTAAACCTTTCGAGGATTGATGATTTGCTGTTTCATCGAATAAGAAAATTTGGAGACAAAAAACACCAGATACGACATTTCCAGATACGACAGATATTCCATAACCGTACTTGTCGA